>NZ_JBKVWU010000051.1:0-15223 GCF_046972485.1 Hominilimicola sp. | reverse complement strand
TCATATATGTCTATGCATATTAAATGGGAGAATCTTTAATTAATGCGTTAAATTTTTTATATTTCAATTTAAAAGGACGCTTTAAAATAGAGCGTCCCTTTAAATTTTATAACAGTTCCCATTCTTTTATTCATTCTCTTTTTATAGGCTCATCTCTTGCCTAATCAATATACACGTTTTAAAACAACTGATTTAGCCAATCAACTGACAGACTCAACCACGGATACTCTCTTTCAAACTTTCGTTTGGACCATATTAACTCATCACTCACCCTTGACAAACCATGCTCGCCTTTCTCAAATATATGTAATTCAAACGGTACTCCAACCCTCCTCAAGCCAGCTGCATACATCAGTGTATTTTCAACAGGAACACATATATCCTCATATGTATGCCATAAAAACGTTGGTGGAATTATATCCGTAATACGCCTCTCAAGCGACAGACTGCTCCATAGATGATTTGACTCGTCATCTGTACCTGTAAGATTTTTAAATGAATCTTTATGAGCAAATTCACCCGATGTTATTACCGGATAACTTAAAATTTGAGCATTTGGCTTATGCATTGCTAACTCAATCTCGCGCTCGCTGAATATTTCAGAATCATTCCACAAGGCACTTAGTGATGCTGCAAGATGTCCACCGGCAGAAAATCCGCATACAATTACCTTATCCGTATCTATATTCCATTTTTCTGCATTTTCTCTAAGCATGGCAACTGCATTAGCTGCATTTTGTATAGGAAGCGGATGTGTGTGCGGTTCAACACAATAATACACTACTGCCGCATGGAATCCTGCTGCGTTATATGCCATAGCAATACGCTCTGCCTCACGCTCAGATACCATTCCATATCCACCTCCGGGAAATATCACAACTATTGGACGTTTCTTACCGTCCAGAATATACGTTTCCATATACGGCATAAATCCATATTCTGTCGCTTCTTTCAACAAGTTAAATTTCTTATTAAACATAACATTCACTCCGTCTTAATTTTTGTCAGTTAAACGGGCATATCCTATCACAGAATATGCCCGATATGCTCATCTTAATTCAATGTAAATACTTTATTAAATAATGGTTTCATATCATTTTTCCATATAAAGACCTTCACCTTACTCTTATTTACGCAAGTAAATGGAATAATTACACTGTCTGAAATTTCATCTGATTTTATCGAAAGCAATGTACCATTCTCATTATATTCTGCAACATAAACCATGCCTTCTTCTGTTATATTGGTAAATATAGCATTAACATTTCCATTTTTATCATCATACGTTATATTCACTGTCGGTTCTGTAGGCTCATCCTTTGCTGCCGCATTAATTGTCACACTCATAACTTCACTGGCAAAGGATTCATCTGCAACTGCCGCCACACGAACAATGTAAGACCCCGGTGCAAGATTTGTGATTTCCGTGCCTGCACACTGCGTCCATGTGAATGTAGGTTCTGACAATGATTTATATTCCATTGTAGTGTCAACACCTGTGATTTTGCCGTCATTGCCTTGATAAGTCTGTTCTTCAACCGCTGCTACATTTGGTGCGGATGAACGTTTAGGAATAGAAAGTTCAAACGCTTCACTGTTGCTTGTTTTTATGCCATCACCTTTTTTTACGATTTTTAGGGTATGACCGAAATATGTGTTGTCAATGTCGATATCCTCTGTTACATTATCTTTATCCGTCGCTACGCCATCATCTATTTTTATTATATAGTCACAGCCTTCCGTAAAGCCTGTTAGCTTTTCGTTTACATAGTTAATCGAGATTGTAGGCTGCGTTTCCGGCATTGCATCATACGCAATAATTGTAACCGAATATTCTGCACTCTTAAACTGCCTTTCGGCTTCCTCGTCTGCACTTACAGCTTTATAACGGATTTTATATGTGGTTCCAGGCTCAATATCACCTATATCATCTCCATCGCCCGTAGTCCAATTAATACCATTATTCGTACTATATTCCATAGTGTCTGCGATACCTGCAATAGTACCTTTGCCGCCAATCACACTCGGTTGTGTTACTATGATTTCCGATTTTGTCGGTGCTGCAGGACGTGCCTTAACTATTAGAGTCTGTGCTTCACTCGCAACCGTTGTCACATTATTACCCTTCTTTACTATCGAAAGCGTTATCTGTTCATTTGTTATATAATTAGCTAATGATAACTTGTTATCTGTTAATGTAACATCTAAACCATTAATTGTATATGTTCCATCCTCAACAAAGTTTATAAGTTCCTCTGTTGTATAATCAATTGCGATTTCAGGCGTCATTTCCTTTTCAGCTATAAACGTTTCAACTGTAATTGTTGTCTCCTCACTTGCAAAGTCTGTATCTGTTGCAGCTTTGCGGACATTGTATTCGCCTGCATCAACCTCAACTGTATCAACCAACTGCGTACTACTCCATTCATCTGTTCTCTTGAGTTTGTACTGCATGCCATTCATACCTGTGAGTTTACCTTTGCCGCCTATTTCCGTAGCATTTACACCTTGAACGGTTGTAGGTGCCTTAGGACGTGCTTTAACTGTCAACTGTTGCACGTCACTGTCGGTATATGTTTCGGTATTGCGTGCTTTTTTTACAATTTCAATAGACAATAATTCGCCGGCATAACCAATTTTTTCATCATCAAGCGATATTGTCGTCACGCCCTCGCCAAGCGTTATATCTTTAGCATTACCTTCACCCACCTTTATCGTATACGGTTCCTGTGACTCAAAGCCGGTAAGTGTTTCATTTATATAATCAATGCTTATCTGTGGAGTTGCTTCCTGTATTTTTGCCGGTGGTATAATTTCCTCCTCCGAATATGATACTTCTGTTACTTTAACGTTATCTATATACGTCGCATTTTCAATATTATTTGAAGCTGTATGATAGAATCGCAAGTCTGTTATTCCTTCCTTTAAAGTGTCAAAGGCTCCTTTACATGTATCAAATGAACTTCCTTCTTTTACAAAACTCACATTATCTTGAAGCATTGTTCCATCTAGCCATATTGAAAATATTCCTGTGTTTGGATGAAGTTCAAGTTTTATATGGTGCCATTGGTTATTCTTTATAGACATTGCTTGTTCATAGCACCAGTTTCCTCCCGTATTAGTAATAGCTGTTCTGAGTGACGATGCGGTGAAATATGTAAGCCATAGTTCATTTCCTTCCTTTGTTTTAGCATACATACCTCTTGATGCACCAATCGCATCATCAGCACTTTCAAACATCGTGTCGTATTCTATTGTTAATGTTTTCTGCGGATTATCTGCCTTACTTATAGGAATAGTTGCATTAGCCGTTGCCTTATTGCCGGTGGCAGACAACTTCAACGACTTTGTTGTTTCTCCTGTAGGTATTGCCGACGTTACCGTCGTTGTTGTCCCATTAACGTCATTCGTTGCCTTTGCCAGCATATCATCGCCGTTGTTATACTCAACAGATGATGGACTTTCTGTATATCCCTTCACATAATCAGATCTTGTAGGTCTTATAATATTATAAGTTGTATAGTCAACACAGGTAAGACTGTTAATGTTATCATTGTCTGTTGCAATTGCATAAACACTGTGCACACCCGATGTAACATCAGGTGTAAATACCCATTTACCGTCGTCACGTTGTTTAGCATCACCCGCCTTGATTTCTCCCTCGTCAATATATACCTCAACTTTACTGACAACACCATCTGTGTCATAAGCACTTATTACAATGTCGTCGCCTGACTGCTCTACTTTTGATATATACGGTGCATAATTATAGAACTCTGTCGTTGACAACTCTTTATTTACAGCTTTAGAAGCATATTTCTCTGTCAAATCAGTCATAAACGGTGCTATAGGTCTGCCTGCAGCATTAAATGTATTAATCACGGCTGGGGTGTCAGTTTGTGCTTCAACTAAATCCTTTGCAATACCCGGAGTATCTGACCATGCATACTTAACCTGTGGATTTGTTATATCTGTTACATCTATTTCTATAGTATCGCCGTTAATTGTCGGTGTAATATCTTTGTATATTCCGTCATCATCTTTAAGTTCAAAGCCCAACGGCACACCTCCATCATCGGTTGAAAGAGAGCCGTATGTATTCTTGAAATGAAGAATAAGTTTATCGCCACTGCGTTCCATATAATCAAAAGATGGGCTTTCAACATTTGATTGTGTATTGTTAATAAAATCTTCTATATAAGCAACTGCTCTGTCAGCAATAGGTCCTTTATCATTTGGGTGAACATTATTTGTAGTTCCTGTATCATTGCTCACAACTGTTTTTACGTTATCCATTCTTTGTGATACATTCCATTGTCCCGCTCTTACTCCGGTGCCAATGCGTATTGTCGAATAAATTTTTGCAAAATTCGCAGTAGGAAGTTGAATGACTACAAATGGTAAGTCCTCATCATTAAATGTTTTTCTCCAGTTGTTAATAAGCGAAGTCAATGCTTGCTCATACACTGTGCCGCTTTCAAAGGTAGTATTTGCCTCTCCTTGATACCATACAACAGCAGATGCTTTCAAATTCTTTAGCGGCAGAAGTCTTTGTGTATATAGTCCGCCTTTTGAGCTTGCTCCCGCCATCATTCTCTTTGCTTGTGAATCCCAATTTACTGAATATGTCGGAATCCACTGCATTATTGACGACCCACCCAAACTTGAACTTATAAGACCTATAGGAACATCAGAATCTTTTTTTATCATCCTCTTACCTATCAAGAATCCAAGTGCAGAAAATTGCTTTGAATTTTCCATAGTAGCAACCTTCCACTCTGAAATCTCGTCAAATGAATTCATATATCTCACGTCTTCGTAAGCTTCACTTAATTCTTCGTTCATCAACGTTGGAAAAGTCTCAAGGCGATTAAACATATTTGATTGTCCCGTACAGAATATAACATCACCGACAGCCACATTATCGAGAGTAATCATGTTATCACCGCTTGATACTGTCATAGTTGCTGATTTTACAGCTTCCATAGCAGGAAGGGTTATCTCCCATAAACCATGTTCTATTGTTGTTTGCTCATCAGCCCCATTAAAATTTACTGAAACCGTATTCCCCGATTTTCCTGTACCTGTAATAGTAATAGGTTCTTTTCTCTGGAGTACCATGTTTGAGGAGTACACCGCATCCAAAGTTAACTCCGGTTCAAGAGTAGGCGTTGGGGTTGGACTTGCCGTTGGGGTTGGCGTTGGTGTCACATCCGGATTGATTGTTGTGGTTGGCGTTGGTGTTGTATCCGGCTCTGTTTCGCCACCTCCATCACTGTCTATATTCACATCAAATGAGTCAATAGACCACTGTATTTTCTTAGTGACTTGAGTTTTATCCTCACTTAAATCTCCACAGCCTATATATAAATATACGAATCCATCCTTTGATGCCGTAATTCCGTTAGGCAGGGAATACTTCATATTTGATTTGTTTGTTGACCAGTTTTTTATATTACTTTCATCTGTATGCTTTTCAAGTTCCTCTTTTACCAAATCCTGCGAGTGTGATGTAAGTGTTATTTCGCTATCAGAAACAAAAAGACAATATTCCAATTCCATTGTTGCAGTATCAAGATATGTAAAATTAATATCGACATTAATCTTGTCGCCGGTATTTACTTGTGCCAACTTAAACATTGTCGCTCTTGGTGTATTGTTTGCTTGTATATAATAAGTGACACTTTCTTTACTGCTTACAGTATTTTTTAATATTTTACTATTACTTTTGTCTGAACTTGGCAGTGTATACGCTGATACTCCGTCCGCTTCCGCTTCTACTGTAGTTGTAGTAGCCGCAAATGCCGTCAAACCGATAGATGCACATATCATCGTCACAGCTAACATCAATGAAATAATTTTTTTCATTTTTTTCCCCTCTTTCCGTTTTTATATACTTTTACTCATAATAACTATATCTTGTTATTAATCTTACCACGGGAATTTTTTTATTAAAATGCGGTAAACTTTAAGCTGTGCGGTTAAATTTATTAAAACCAACCATGTTTTTCGGTACAAAAGTCATATAAATCGTAAAATATGCTGTTAAAAGCTTGACTTGCCATAACATTATCCATAACCCTATTGACGCAAAAAAACAGTGCCATTAGAGTTGATTTTCAAACCAACCTAACGACACTGTTTTATTATAAAGTATAAATAATTTCTTCTAAAATTTAATCGCTATATCATTCCAAAATGTTTGAGTGCGTATTCTATGCCATTATCGAGCAAATCTTTTGTCACAAAAGATGCCGACTTTTTAAGTTCTTCACTGCCATTACCCATAACGATACTGTTAGGCACTGCCGTAAGCATAGGCAAATCATTCATACTGTCGCCTATTGCATACGCATTATCAATCGGAATATTATGATATTCAAGAACTTTTTCAATTCCCGTACCCTTTGAAAATCCTTTTACGGTCATTTCGCAAAAGCCGTCACCACGCACAATAAAATCGAAATCTTTTTCGATTTCTCTTTTAAATTGTTCTATATCGTTTTTTTCATCATACCAAGCCAAGAATTTATCAAAAGCAAAATCATCGTCACTGACATCAGGTGACAAATCCTTACCTTGCATTTCAAAACGTCTTTTCAGCTTTACAAAGCCGTCTAAATTTCTGCTGCGTTTATCACAATAAAACGACTTAGAATGTTCATACATCGGCGTCATATTACATTCATACACAAGATCAGCGACATTCCTGCAAAGCTCTGTCGGCAATGTATGCTGATATATCACTTTACCGCCACATTCTATATACATTCCGCAACCGCAGACATATCCGTCAAAGCCTATATCTCTTATTCTTTGCTCAACATTCATAACGGTTCTGCCTGTATCAACGTACATCAAATGTCCGTTTTCCTGTGCCTTATGTATTGCATTCACCGCACTGTCCGGTATTATATATGCCTCGTCATCGGATATAAGTGTGCCGTCCAAATCAAAAAATACTATCATAAAAATCACTCCAATTAAGTATATTATATATGCTATAAAAAGATTTTTCAAGTCGGACATATTTAATTTATATCGCAAGCATTGCCGCACCTATAATTCCCGCATCATTGAAAAGCTGAGCCGCAACAATCTTTGTTTTTGTCATATGCTTATTAAAGCCCGTATTATACACATATTCACGAATCGGCTCAATAAGATAATCGCCCTCTTTGCTTATTCCTCCGCCGATTGCGATAATTTCGGGTTGAAAAATATTTTCTATACTGACAATTCCGTCTGCCAAATATCTCTCATAATTGCTTACAACTTTTTTTGCGACCTCGTCACCTTGCTTAGCCGCCTCGAATGCCGTTCTGCCCGAAATTTTGCCCTCTTTTTTCACTATACCATGCATAATAGTATCTTTATGAGTTTCAAGTGCATCTTTAGTCTGCGATATAAGAGCAGTCGCAGACGCATATGATTCCAAGCACCCCTCTTTACCGCAGGTACACATTTTACCTCCGCTGACAATAGTCATATGACCGAGTTCACCGGCAGCACCGTTAAAACCTCTGAAAACTTTACCGTTGATTATTACACCGCCACCCACTCCGGTACCTAAAGTAACCAAAGCAAACACACTTGCACAGTGTCTGTTTATCTTATATTCACCCAATGCCGCACAATTTGCGTCATTATCCACTTTAACAGGCAAAGGTATATGTTCTTTGAACTTATCGGCAAGAGGATAATGATTTATTTTTATATTATTTGAATACACTATCTCTCCTGTTTCAAAATCAATTGTACCGGGACAGCCTATGCCAATACCCTTAATCTCGTTCATTTCAATACCAATACTTTGGACAAGTTTTTTTGACAAATTCGCCATATCGGTAACTATTTCATCTGTCGGACGTTCTGACAAAGTAGGTACAGAATCTTTTACAACAATCTTTCCCTCCTCTGTCACAATACCTGCCGCAATATTTGTTCCGCCAAGGTCTATTCCTATATAATACATTTTTCCACATAGCCTTTCTGCCCACCAAAGCAATGAATATGTATATACAAATCTTATCGTGGGCAGATAAGGTTATAATACATTATTTTGCAATTCCTACGGTCATTATCTCATACGGTTTTACCTCAATATTGAAATAATTGTTATTACTGTCAATTTCCTTAATCTTCTTTTCTATGATATTACTGATGTAAAGATTATCGATAACATCACTCTTTTGAATTGTCAACGTTGTAGTTTTATCGCTTACATTTACCCAACGAATGATTATATCTTCGCCGTTGCCTTTTTGCTTGATACCCGTAAGAGTCAAGCCGTTGCCTTGCCAATTAATCATAGAATAATCAAGCGGCATAACTCCGTCATGACCATCTGTATCGGCTGTTATAATATCTGTTCTGAACTGATAGCACTCCTCATAAGCTCCACTTGAAATCAAATCACCCTTAAACGGTACAATTTCAATTTCCGTTTCGCTTATACCCAAGCATTGAGCCTTAGGAGTCGGGAACACGCCCCAATCGCCCATTTCACCGACTGCACGAAGAATTGTAACTGCGATTGTATTATCTAAATCCGGTAACATTTCATATTCGTACAAGCCTATATTTGCGACCGCTATACCCTTTTCACCGTCATCAATACTCACAAATCCCTGCTCGTGTTCACACGCACTCGGATTATTCCAACCTGCATTATGACGATTATTTCTTGTAACAACCTCAAACACGGAATCAGCCTTATGTACATCGGAATTTATACCTGTCGGCACCATAATTCTAACTCTATGGTCTTTTACTTCATTATCAAATCTCGTTTTGATTTTTACACCCTTACCGTTTTTGTCAAGTGAAACAAATGTTTCTATTTTCATTTCAACGGTATCGTTACTTCTTCCGCCGACTCTTTCTTTAAAGAATACCATATGACTCTTTTCGTCCTCGAAATTATCATCGCCCGACTTCGGAACTGTAATTGTGTTTGTGATTTTATACATTGCTCTGTACGGCTCATCTTCCGCAAGTTCAATCTTCGCAACTGTATCTTGCGTTGTTATCGCCTTACTTCCCTCAGGCATTTTATACATATATTCATTGCCCAAGTCACCTGTTTCTTCGTAATAAGCGACGCCTTTATATGTTCTGCCGCTTGCTTTGTCTGTTACATTAAGCGAGCCGTTCTTGTTTATTTCTACACGAATTGCATCGTTTTCCATACAATTCTCACTGCTGACAAGTGTATCTGTTACTTTTTCCGTGTCACCCTCAACAAGGGCATATGTTTTATATCCGACAGCGGATATATTTTCAGCCTCAAATGTTACACGAACACGTCTTGCCATGTACGGTTGTCTGAACTTATCCTTAGGCAAATCGTAGCCGAATTTAACTCCCAAATCTTCGATTTTAAACGGTATTGAATTTCCGTCTGAATCTATAAGCTTATAGTTCGGCACATTTATTTCGTCTAAATCATATGCACATTTTTTAAGCCAGCCCGATTTACGAGTTACGTCAATTTCCACCGACACGACCGATGTGCGCTCTCTGCCTGTCGTGTTAAACACAACAAACGGAAGTACATTTTTGTACTTTTCGTATTCCTTTGTATTAATCTTATCCGCAATATATCTTTTTCCCTCTGATACAAGATAGTCGGCAACTTGCTTACTCTTATTAAAACGTGTTGCCATTTCGTCTTGTACCTCATCAACACTGCAACAGCAGATACTGTCGTGAGGGTGATTTTGCATAAGTTTCTTCCATGAATATTCAAGTTCGTCCGACGGATAATTTTGTCCCAAAACAGATGATAAAACTCTGACAGGCTCTGCACCGTTTTCAAGTGCCAATTCACATTTTCTGTTCATCTGCTTTAAGTAAATATGCGATGACGCACAATTCATAAGCGTTGACCAACCGTCTGTATCCTGGCTTGTAAGTTCGCCTTTTACAACTGCCAAATCATTTGGTACTTTCTCTTTAATTGCCTTAATATATTCCGGGAAATTTGAATGTTTAAAATTAATGTCGGGATAAAGTTCCGACGCAACTTCTATTGCCTTGCCTAAATCAGCCTGTACAGGCTGATGGTCACAACCGTTCATCAACAAATATTCATCAGTTGACGCAAAAGTCGCAACTTTTTTCAATCTGTCGTCCCAATATTCTTTTGCAATTTTCTTGTCTGTCGGAACTTCGTTGCCGTTATTATACCAATTCGCAAACAGAATACCGAAAATCTTCGTACCGTCCGGAGATTCCCACATCATTTCTGAATACGGAGATTCATAGTTTCCATTTTCTTGAACTTCGTTATCAAACCCGACAGGACGTACACCTCGTCCGAAAGTCACTGTATCCATTCCCGCTTGTTTTAAAAGTTGGGGCATTTGCCCCGCATTACCGAATGCGTCCGGGAAATATCCCATTTTACACATAGCTCCGTACTTTTCAGCCTCTTTCATACCGACAAGCAAATTTCTGATATTTGCCTCACCGCTCGTATAAAATTCGTCTTGCAAGATATACCAAGGACCGATTATAAATTTACCCTCCTTGATATACTTAATAAGTTTTTCTTTATTTTCCGGTCTTATTTCAAGATAATCGTCAAGCACAATAGTCTGACCGTCAAGGAAAAAGCTTTTGAATGAATCGTCCTTTTCAAAAACCTCCATACATTTATCTATCAATTCAACAAGTCGCATTCTGTGTTGTTCAAACGGAAGATACCACTCTCTGTCCCAATGAGAGTGTGATATTATATGTACATTTTTGCTCATTTGAAATTCCTTCTTATACCATATAATAAATTTGGGTTTGATATATTTGTTATATATTATATCGCTATTATATATCAAAATCAATACTCAAGTAAAATTTCGTTGCACCTGTTGCACTATTATTACCGTCATAAAGTTCAACCTTTGATGTTGCAATAGATTGATTATCACGAATAAGTTTTATTTGAATACCGTTAGTGCTTCCCTCCAATATAAACACCATTGCGTTTTACAATGATTTGTACCACGAGTATAGAACTACTCTGCACTGTCTCATTTGTATACGAATAGACTTCTTCATGATATATTTTAACTTCAAATTATCTCCGTCCATTCCAATTATATATCAATTTTTTATTTGTTATGTATAATTATATTACACAATATATCAAAGTTCAGTATTTTTCTGTTTTTACATAATCTAAAATTTAATTTTAACAAAAAAATAAACCGTTAGATTGTTTCAAACGGTCTATTTTTAAAATTCAATTGCGAACAGCAATTTTAACAGGCACAATGTATTTAATTCCGGGCATTTCGCCGTTTATTTCTCTAAGAACGGTTTCACCTGCTTTCACACCCAGTTCAAAGAAGTTTTGCTCCACGGTTATTATCTTGTTTCCGCCATCCATTTCGTCAAGCTCGCTTATATTATCAAAACCCATTATGCACATTTCATTTGGAACCGATATATCAAGTGCCTTACAACAATTATATACTTGAATTGCCACCCAATCGTTTTGGCACAAAACACAAGAAATTCCTTGTTCATGCATACGATTTACAATCGTTTTCAAATAATTTTCAACGTTGCCGTATTGTTGTCTTTCTTCTTCAGTCAGCATTTCGTACTTGTCGTCAATGTTCGCATATACATAATCAAGATTAACTCCTAAACCTTTTTCTTCAAGTGCCGCCGCATATCCCATATATCTATCCCTTATTGATATAGTTTCATTCACACGACCTCTGCAAAAAAATCCAATCTTTTTATGTCCATGCTCTAATGCATATTCGCAAAGTGCTTTTCCGCCGCCGCTGTTATCCGACACAATATAACTCATAGGCATATTTTCTATATAATTATCAATAAGCACAAGAGGAATTTTTTTAACTAAAAACTGATTATACACTTCAAAATTTCTGCCACCACGTACAGGATAACATATAACGCCGTCTATCCCCTGTTCCAAAAGTGAACGAAGTATTTTCTCCTCGTTTTCCACACTTCTGTTTGCATTATATATACTGACAAAGCAATTTTCCTTATTGAGCACACTATTAATTCCGTCAAAGCATTTGAACATATTACCAAGCTTTATATCAAACGGCATAACCAATGCCACAAGAGATATATCTCTGTTTTTTTTGTGTATCGTAACTGCGGCATTGTCTTCCTTGTCCTTGCCAAGAATACTCATCGCATTTTTTGAAACAAAACTACCGCTGCCTCGTTTTCTGTTAATCAATCCGTCATGTTCAAGCTCCTCAAGTGCTCTGATTGCGGTTATACGACTCACACCGTATTCCTTAGTAATTCTGTCCTCTGTGACAAACGGTGCGTCGTATTCAAAATCTCCCGACTTTATACGCTCTTTTAATTTATCCATAATTTGTTTGTACAATGGTTTTTTATCTGACATTAACGTTATTCCTCCAAGAACAATATATCTTAATTCATTTTCTTTCTTATATTTAATATATCACTTTTCGAGTGACTTGTCAAACAATATATCAATTAAAACAAACAATTTGTTTCTCTCTCGATTTACGATTTAATAAATATTTTCTTTATACTAACAAGATTTTTATGCAGTATTTATTCATACTTTAACACACCGCAAGCCGTATACAAATTCATATACCGGCTTACATTTAAAGAATTTATAGTAACTATGATTCAAAAAGATTGATTACAGTATTTCGACAAATGCAACTAACGGTACTATATCACCGAGCTAAACATTTATAGCAATTGTACTATTATTTTTTAGCAAGTATAATTTAATATATTAAATTAACAAACCAAAAAACGCTTGTTTTATCAAGGGAAACAAGCATTTTTCTTTATTTTTATAAATAACTGTTGACATTTAGAATAATTAGCTGTATAATAGATATATCAAATAAATTAATTGTACATTTAATCGTTATAATTTAATATGTCAAATAATTAATAGAGATACAAAATGAGTACAGTTTATAATAAAAAATATTTTACAGATTTGCTTGAAAAGCTTGTGCTTCCTTTAAAAGAGCATTATTCCGAAGAATGTGCCAATCTTTATCTTGGACATACCGGAGCCGCTTTCGAGGACCGTACAATTCCTATGGAAGGCTTTTCAAGAGTTTTATGGGGACTTGTTCCTTTATGGGTAGGTGGCGAAAATATCGAAGATTTTTCGGAAATATACGCCAAAGGTTTAAGTGCCGGAACAAACCCAAACTCAAAAGAATACTGGGGCGGATTTAGAAATTACGACCAAAAGTTCGTTGAAATTGCCGCTATAGCTTACGGCTTGCTTTTAGCTCCCGACAAGCTATGGGAACCGCTTGACGATAACGTAAAAAAGAATCTTGCAGACTTCTTGCTTTTAAGCAATTCATACGAAGTATCGGATAACAACTGGCGTCTGTTCCCCGTACTTGTAAACCTTGCTCTAAAGAGTTTATCACAGCCTTACGACCAACATTTAATCGATTTTGGTTTGGAAAGACTTGATTCATATTATCTCGGCAACGGTTGGTATAAAGACGGCGTTACGGAACAACGTGATTATTATATTCCATTCGCTTTGCATTTCTACAGCTTAATATACGCCAAAGTATGCTTAAAAAGCGACCCCGAAAGAAGTGCATTATACAAAGAACGTGCCGCAGAATTTGCAAAACAATATATCTATTGGTTTGACGACAAAGGTCGTGCATTGGTATACGGACGTTCACTTACATACAGATTTGCACAAGCGGCATTCTGGAGTGCGTGTATATATGCCGATGTACCCGTGTTCAGTCACGGAATTATCAAGGGCATAATCGTAAGACACTTTGAAGAATGGTTTTCTCATCCGATAACCGATAACGGCGGTGTTCTTACAATAGGTTACAGATACACTAATTTACATATGTCAGAAAGCTACAATTCTCCGGGTTCACCATACTGGAGTTTGAAAGCATTTATATTGCTTGCACTTCCGGGAAATCATCCGTTTTGGCAAGCAGAACCGTTACCGTTCCCGCTATTCGACCAATACCAAACAGTATTGCAGTCGGAGGCTCAGCTGATAATTCAGCATAGCGGTAATGCAGTAACCGCTCTCACACCGGGTAGGTTACATTACATCAATCATGTTCATGTGTCAGAGAAATACTGCAAATTTGCATACAGTTCGGAATTTGGTTTCAGTGTTCCACGCTCAAACAAATTCTTCAATCAATCAGGTGCAGACAGTACTCTCTCATTTGAAATAGACGGCTACATTTTCACTCGCAGACTCTCCCTAAAAATATCTGTGAAAGAAAATTCTCTTTTCTCTCTCTGGTCTCCTTTCAAAGGTATCAAAGTCGAAACTACTCTCATCCCTATTGAAGGGGGACATATTCGCCGTCATAAAGTCACAAGTGATTATGATTGCATAGCTCGTGACGCAGGTTTTTCAGTATCATGCGTTGACGGTGCAGAATGTACATCATTCGAAAGCAACGGGGTTGTTACAGTTAAAAACAACTTCTCTTTCTGCTCTGTTGAAAGCACAACGGGTGGTACTCCCGAAGTGGTATCGTTCCACCCGAATACAAGCCTTGTATATCAAAAAACGGCTACACCGTTTGTCTCATACAAGATAAAAAAAGGCGTAACAGAGTTGGAAACAATCGTAAAATATTAATTAGTTTACCCTATCCATAAATTTTACATCACAAAACCACCTCATCCATTGTTTGAGGTGGTTTTTGTGTATTTGCAAAAATATCGTCCTCAAGAATACTCTGGTAATAATCATATCATAATCTTTTGATTACTCATTTTGCAAAACACAAGTTTCGATGAATTTGTATTACCGCAATGGAATACCATAACTGAATTAATAATTATATAAAATAAAAAACAATGCCGTTAGTTTGGTTTTACCCACCCTAACGGTTATACTATAAGCAGATAGACAAAGGGTGTGTTTCACAAGCACGACCGATGTTTACCTGCTTAATTACATAAAGAAGGGAGGTAAAACCGTGGCAAAGAAAGAAGAAATCAAAATTACAGCTCTATATGAGCGTTTATCAAGAGATGATGAACAGGCTGGAGAATCAAACTCCATCCAGAACCAAAAGAAATATCTTGAAGAATATGCCCGTCAGCATGGGCTGAGAAATATCCGGCACTTCTATGATGACGGCTATTCCGGCACGAACTTTGCTGAGGTTAGATAGCGATACTTTTTACATCAACCATGTTACGGCGGTCA
>NZ_JBKVWU010000050.1:0-15240 GCF_046972485.1 Hominilimicola sp. | reverse complement strand
GAATTAATATGCGTCCGCTTACGGTATTTGCACTTGAAACTTATGCGGACGATCCGTGCGAATGCTTTATACCTCGAAATCCGAATATGGTTTATATTTCTCAGCATGACGAAAACTTTTGGGCGAAGGTACATAAAGCTATATCTGTAATTCAGTTTAAGTTAGAAGGACAAATTATAAAACGTCACCCTGAATTTAATATGGACAACCACCTTATGCTTGACAAAATCAATTACGAAAACGGAACAATTATGCTTGAGGGCAAAGAATACAAGTTGAAAGATACCAACTTCCCTACAATCAATCCCGAAAATCCGTTTGAACTTACAGACGCCGAAAAAGAGCTTATGAATTTATTGCGTTCATCGTTTTTACGCAGTGAAAAACTTCAAAATCACGTCAAATTCTTATACGAAAAAGGCAGTATATATCTGACATTCAACAACAATTTGTTGTATCACGGCTGTATACCGATGAACAGTGACGGTACTTTTACGGAAGTTACACTTTTCGGTGAAACGGTAAGCGGCAAATCGCTCATGGACAAAGCCGAACAGCTTGCACGTGACGGTTATTTTGCCAAAAACGGTTCCGAAGAAAAAGAATACGGCAAAGATTTTCTGTGGTTTTTATGGTGCGGTTGCTACTCCCCTGTTTACGGCAAAAATAAAATGACTTCGTTTGAACGATATTTTATTGATGATGAAAGTACATGGGTGGAAATTAAAGACGAATATTATCACCTTATCGAAAAACCGAGCGTATGCAACAAAATTTTATGCGAGTTCGGAATTGACCCGAACAATTTTTCTCATATTATAAACGGTCATGTTCCAGTAAAAATAAAAAAAGGCGAAAGCCCGATTAAATCAAATGGCAAACTTTTAGTCATAGACGGCGGTCTTTCAAAGGCATATCAGAAAGTTACCGGACTTGCCGGTTACACATTGCTGTTCAATTCACACGGTTTGCTTTTAAGTGCGCATGACGCATTTGAATCTATCGAAAGTGCCATAAAAGAAGAAAAGGATATTCACTCAACGCTTGACGTTGTTGAACTTGCTCCGAATCGTTTACTTGTCGAGGACACTGACGCAGGTAAATCGTTATCGAAAAAAATCACCGACTTAAAAGCACTTGTTGACGCATATTTAAAAGGAAAAATAAAAACACATTAAATAGAGAGAGGAAATCCACAAATGAATTACGAAAAAGAACCACTGCATATTTCAACATCCGTACCCAACGGCACTTATGAAGTAACTGTCACAGTTACCGCACACGAAGATATTATTTTCACAATACTTTCGCAGTCACGCCGTTTTATGGCACAAGATATAAATCTTGGCAAAGGAGAAAGCACAGACATCACTTTCAATGTAAGCGTATGTGACTACCACAAAAACAACGAAGATTACACAAACGTAAACGGAGTTGAAATTGATATTATGTGCGACGGTGATTTTACCGCACTTTCCGCAGTATCGCCTGTCAATATTCCGACAGTTTACATCGCCGGTGACTCAACCGTCACAGACCAGCCTGCCGAATATCCGTACAACGCTACCTCTACATACTGCGGTTGGGGTCAAATGTTTCCGCAATTTTTTAACACGGGCATTGCGGTTGAAAACCACGCTCAATCAGGTTCTACAACCGAAGATTTTAAAAATGTGAATTTCACCGCATTCAAAGACAAAATCAAAAAGGGTGATTTCCTGATTATCGAGTTCGGTCACAACGACCAAAAAATAGATACTCTTGACGCGTTCGGCGGTTACACGGAAAACTTAAAATATTTTGTAAACTTTGTCCGCGAAAAAGGTGCAAATCCGATAATATGTTCACCAATCAACAGAATTATATTCCAAGAGGACGGAACCCTTCTTAACTTGCTCGGTGATTACAGAACAGCAGTTAAAAACGTATGTGACGAAATGAATGTACCGTTTATCGACTTGTGGTCACGCACAACCGAATTTTTTGAGGCGGCAGGAGCGGTAAAAGCTTGGGATTATTTCTGGGGCAACGGCACTGACCGCGATTACACCCACACAAACGATATCGGCGGCAACATCGTTGCACGATTTGTTGCAAACGAAATGATTAAAAACAACGTTCAGCCGATAGCAGACTTAATCAAAAAAGATATGATTAACATCGAAATGCCAAAACACGATTCAAGTGTCAAACCGCAAAATTCAAAAGAAATCGAACACTTAAAAACAATCGGTCTTGTCAACGTTCCGAAAGCGTCCGAGCTTGCCGACCTTGACAAAGACATCACCAATATCTAGTAAAGCGGACAAAAACATAACGGTTTTGTCTACAAAATAACAAAAACTGCATTTTGAATAAAATCAAAATGCAGTTTTTTATATCTTATCTTAATTGAGCACCGATTTGATTTTCAAGATTTTTAACAACCTTATCAAATACTTTCTGTACTTCATCACCTGTCAAACTTCTGTCTGCGCTTCTGTATATAGCACTGTATGCAACGCTCTTTTTGCCCTCAGGTATCTGTTTACCCTCGTAAACGTCAAACAACTGCAAGCTTTCAAGCATTTTACCCGATGTCTTTTTGATTACATTTTCAATATCCGCAACAGGAACTGTCTTATCAACAAGCATTGCTATATCACGAGTTACGGCAGGATACTTAGGAAGTTCCTTAAACTTAATATCGGTCTTAATATTAAGGAATACATTCTCAAAATCCAATTCGGCAATATATACAGGAGTTTCAATTCCGTATTTTCTGCTTACTGCAGGGTGAATTTCACCGATTATGCCGATTACCTTATTGCCGGCACTTATCTTTGCACATCTTCCCGGGTGGAATGTCGGGTTATCTGTTACGGCCTCATACTTAACATTCTTTACGTTAAGTTGTGCAAACATTGTTTCGCATATACCCTTAATGTCATAGAAATCTACGTTATCGCCGTACATACCCATTGTGATTTTAACAGGTTCGTTCGGAAGTTCACCGTCCGTTGTCGGAATAAATATCTTTCCTATTTCAAACAACTTGGCAGACGGATTTCTGTAATTATAGTTTCTTGACAATATATCCATCATACTTGCGATAGTAGTTGTACGCATTACCGATGTGTCCTCGCCAAGCGGATTTGTAATTTTTACAACGTTTCTCATTTCACTGTCTTTCGGAATATTCAGTTTATCGAATATTGACGGACTTGTGAATGTGTATGTGTAAATTTCGTACATACCTTGTGCTGTAAGAAGTTCGTTCACTCTGTCCTGTACCTGCTGACGTTCTGTTTTCATTCCGCAAGTAGCCTCGCCCGAAAGAAGTGTTACAGGTATTTTATCGTAACCGTAGAAACGCGCAACTTCTTCCGCAATATCCGCCTCACCTTCAAGGTCAGGTCTGAATGACGGAGGAGTTACAGTCATCTTGTCAAGGTCAACCTTAATTTCAAGTGCGTCAAAATACTTAACCATATCCTCTGTCGAAATGTCTGTTCCAAGGAACGCATTAATTTTATCAGGTCTGAAAGCAAGCGGCTGCATATCTGTTACGTTACCCATAACGTCAATCATTCCGCCGACATTTTCACCGCAGCCAAGTTTTTCTACAAGCTGACACGCTCTTTCAACGGCAGGAACTGTATTGTTATAGTCAAGTCCCTTTTCATATCTTGATGATGATTCTGTTCTAAGACCGACTCTTTGTGCTGTAAGTCTTACAGACGCACCGTCAAATGTAGCCGATTCAAAAATAACAGTTGTTGTATCGTCCTTAACTTCACTGTTAAATCCGCCCATAACACCTGCAATAGCAACAGCTCTGCTGCCGTCTGCGATTACAAGGTCGTTTGAAGTAAGTGTTCTGTCCTGTTCATCAAGAGTCTTTATAACTTCACCGTCATTTGCACGTCTTACGATAATTTTGTTATCCTGTAAATCTCTCAAATCAAATGCGTGCATAGGCTGACCGTATTCAAGAAGTACATAGTTTGTTATATCGACAATATTGTTGATAGGTCTTACACCGCACGCACGAAGTCTTTCCTGCATCCAACTCGGTGACGGACCGATTTTAACGTTTTTAACCATTCTTGCACAGTATCTCTTACACTTATCCTTGTCCTGTACATCAACGCTGATTGTATCGGCGATATTTTCACTGTTTTCGTTAAACTTAACTTCAGGAATAGTGAACTTTTTATTAAATGACGCCGCTGTTTCACGTGCAAGACCGATTATGCTGAAACAATCAGGTCTGTTTGAAGTGATTTCAAATTCAACGACAGTTTCATTCATACCGAATATATCCTTAATATCCGTACCGATTTTTGTATCGTCCGGAAGAATAAGAATACCGTATTCAGGTTCATAGCCAAGCATATCCTCTGTTATCCCAAGTTCATCGTGTGAGCAAAGCATACCGTAAGATTCAACGCCTCTAAGCTTGCCTTTTTTAATTTTTCCGTCAGGAAGTACCGCACCGACAAGTGCAACGGGAACGATTATACCCGCTTTTACATTCGGCGCACCGCAGACAATCTGCAAAATCTCGCCTGTTCCCGCGTCAACCGTACACACATGAAGATGGTCACTGTCAGGGTGATCTTCACAGGTAAGCACCTTACCCGCAACTACATTCTGAACAGATTCGCCCATATTCTCCCAACCCTCAACTTTAGAACCTGTCATTGTAAGTCTGTCTGAATATTCTTTCGGCGTAACGTCTATATCCATATAGTCATTAAGCCAACTCATAGGTAAATTCATTATATTTCATTCCTTTCAATTTCCGAATAATATATTAAAACTGGTCTAAGAATCTCAAATCATTTTCAAAGAAAAGTCTAAGGTCGTTAATATCATACTTACCCATTGCAATTCTTTCAAGACCGATACCGAAAGCAAAGCCCGAATATACTTCAGGGTCAATACCGCAGTTTGCAAGTACCTTAGGGTGTACCATACCGCAGCCCAAAACTTCAATCCAGCCCTCGCCTTTACATACGCTGCAGCCTTTACCGCCGCAAGCGAAACACGAAACGTCAACTTCGGCTGACGGCTCTGTAAACGGGAAATGGTGAGGTCTGAAACGTACTTTTGTATTTTCGCCGTAAAGACGGTGGATAAACATTTCAAGAGTACCTTTTAAATCTGCCATTGTAACACCCTTGTCAACTACAAGTCCTTCGATTTGGTGGAATACAGGTGAGTGAGTTGCGTCAACCGCGTCACTTCTGTAAACTCTTCCGGGTGCTATAATTCTGATAGGCGGTTTCTTCTTTTCCATAACACGAACTTGGATAGGTGAAGTTTGTGTTCTCAAAACCGTATTTTCGTTTATATAGAATGTGTCCTGAGTATCACGCGCAGGGTGATTCGGTGGAATGTTAAGTGCCTCAAAGTTGTAGTAGTCAAGCTCAACTTCCGGACCTTCCGCGATTTCAAAACCCATTCCGATAAATGTGTCTTTAATGTTGTTCATTACTTTTGTAAGCGGATGAAGTTTACCTGTTTTTTGTGCCTTACCCGGCATTGTAACGTCGATTACTTCGCTCTTTAGCTTGATTTCTTCAAGCTTTTCTGAAAATTCCGCTTTCTTCGTATCTATGTGGTTTTCGATTACACCGCGAATTTCGTTTGCAAGCGCACCGATTTGCGGTCTTTCTTCTTTGCTTAACTGTCCCATACCTTTTAGTACGGCAGTAAGTTCACCCTTTTTACCGAGAAACTTTATTCTTGCTTCTTCAAGAGCATCAATGTCAGTTGCTTTTTGAAGTACATCAAGGGCATTTTTTTTGATTTCTTCTAACTTTTCTCTCATTTCAAAATTCCTTTCGATATAAATTAAAAAACACTCCGTCCCATAAGGGACGAAGTGTGTAAATTCAAACTCCGCGGTACCACCCGACTTCCGATAAAACATCGGCACTCAATTATGTATAACGGCACTACCCGTCACAGACTACTTGCAAACCGCTTTCACCTATGCAGCTCCGGAATGAAATTTCAAATAAATCCTTACCGTATCGACTCACAGCTCAATAACCGATACTCTCTTTAGGCGGTATATACCTTACTTTGTTCCATCATTGCTTTTAATATTCAATAATAAAATATTATATCACCTTTTTTTTATTTTGTCAATCAATAACACAAAATTATTTAAAAGGATTGATTTTTTTAACAAAAAATTATATAATTTATCCCGAAAGGGTTGATTTGAATTGAAAGAAGAAATTTTAGATATATTAAAAAATGCAGACGGATATATTTCAGGCGAACGCATAAGCGAAATGCTGAACGTTTCAAGAACGGCGATATGGAAGCACATTAAATCATTGCGTGAAAGCGGTTACAAAATCGAATCGGTCACAAACAAAGGCTACCGCCTTATTTCCTCGCCCGACATCATAACCGAAAGCGGCATAAAAAGCGGACTTACCACCGATTTTATCGGTCACAGCTTATTTATATATGATGAAACCGACACGACAAACAATCGTGCAAAGGAAAGCAATACCTCGCCGGACGGCAGTGTATTTATCGCCGAAGTGCAAACGCACGGCAAAGGCAGCCGCGGACGCGGTTGGACTTCTCCAAGAGGGATAGGCATTTGGCATTCAATCCTTTTAAAGCCCGAAATCTCCCCGCTTGAAGTTTCGCAAATAACGCTCGTTGCAGGTCTTGCTGTCTGCAAGGCTATCGGTCTTAATTCAATGATTAAATGGCCTAACGACATTGTTATTAACGGTAAAAAAATCTGCGGTATTCTAACCGAAATGTCTGCTGAGATAAATATGGTCAACTACGTTGTATGCGGTATCGGTGTAAATGTAAACACAGAATCATTCGATGACGACATCGCCGACAAGGCTACTTCAATGTTTATCGAAAGCGGTCACAAATATGTGCGAAACGAATTAATCGCAAAATTGTTAAACGAATTTGAATATTATTATAAGAAGTTTCTCGACGGCGGACTCAGTGCAATTCTTGATGAATACAAAAAGTGTTGCGTCACGCTCGGCAGAGAAGTAAACGTCATTTTCAAAAACGAAACGGTTCGCGGAACTGCCGTTGACGTTGACGAAAACGGCTCACTCGCCGTACAAACCGAAAACGGTATTATTCACGTCACTTCCGGTGAAGTTTCAGTCAGAGGTATCTACGGTTACATCTAAAATCGAATATATTATGAATAAATTGTAAATTGTTAGCACTCACATCTGTTGAGTGCTAATTTTGTATTGACAAATCTTACTTTGAGTATTAATATATATTATATAAATTAATTAACTTCAAGGAGTGATTTATATGGCAAAAGGTAATATTTCAGTTGACAGTGAAAATCTTTTCCCTATTATAAAAAAATGGCTTTATTCCGATAAGGATATTTTCCTTAGAGAACTTGTTTCAAACGGTTGTGACGCGGTCACAAAATTAAAGAAACTTGCAAGTATCGGTGAAGCTCAAATTGACGAAAACGAAAAATTCAAAGTTACCGTATCAATCTTTAAGGACGCTAAAAAGCTTGTCATCAGTGATAACGGTATCGGTATGACTGCCGAAGAAATCGACAAGTACATCAATCAAATCGCATTTTCGGGTGCAAGCGACTTCCTTTCAAAGTACAAAGAGGAGGACGACAAAGGTTCTCAAATTATCGGTCATTTCGGACTTGGTTTTTACAGTGCGTTTATGGTTGCCGACAGTGTTGAAATTGATTCGCTTTCATATCAAGACGGTGCAAAAGCCGCAAAATGGACTTGTGACGGAAGTATGGAATTTGACTTAACAGACGGTGACAGAACAGAAAGAGGTACTTCAATAACTCTTAACATCGCCGAAGATTCGGAAGAATTTCTTGAAGAAAGCACAATCCGTCAAATTCTTCATAAGTATTGTGCATTCCTACCTATTGAAATATATGTTGAAGTTCCTGAGGACAAACACGAAGATCACTGTGACTGCGGTCATGATCATGAACATGAACACGAGCACGAGGACGATACACCGTCAGAGCCAAAGCCTATCAACAACACAACACCGCTTTGGATGAAAAAGCCGTCGGAGTGTACAGACGAAGAATACAAGGAATTTTACAGAAACGTATTTATGGACTTCAACGAACCGCTTTTCTGGATTCACCTTAATGTAGACTATCCGTTCAACTTAAAAGGTATTTTGTACTTTCCTAAAATCAATCATGAATTTGCAGGTCAAGAGGGACAGATAAAGTTATACAACAATCAAGTATTTGTTGCCGACAACGTAAAAGAAGTTATTCCCGAATTTCTAATGCTTTTGAAGGGTGTTATCGACTGTCCTGACTTACCGCTTAACGTATCAAGAAGTTTCTTGCAGAATGACGGTTATGTTAAGAAAATTTCTTCACATATTACAAAGAAAGTTGCGGACAAGCTTGCAAGTATTTATAATAACGAACGTGAAAACTATGAAAAGTATTGGGATTACATCAATATCTTCATTAAATACGGTTGCTTAAGAGATGAAAAGTTCTATGAAAAAGTTAAGGACGTAATTATTTATAAGGATATTGACGGTAAATATTTGACATTGGACGAGTACCTTGACGGTAAGGAAGAAAAAGACGTTTATTACGTTTCCGATCCGCAAACTCAATCACAGTACATCAATATGTTCAAAAATCAAGGACTTAATGCCGTTGTACTTCCGTCAATGATGGATACACATTTTATTTCACTTGTTGAAATGAAACAGACGGGTGTTAAATTCAAACGTATTGATTCCGCCATAAATGACATTTCGGACAACACAGAAAAAGACGATTCAACTAAAGAACAAGAAGAAAAGTTGATCGAAAAGTTCAAGAATGAAATCAAGGACGATACATTGAAAATCGAAGTGCAGTCACTTAAAGACGATTCAATCCCTGCCGTAATTTTGCTTGGTGAACAGTCAAGACGTATGCAGGAGATGTATAAGGCTTACGGTCAGCAAATGGCAGGTATGGCTGATATGTTCCACGATGAATTTACACTTGTACTAAATTCAAACAACTCACTTATCAAGAAAATAGATACATTAAATGACGAGGACGCAAATCTTGTTATTGAACATGTTTACGACTTAGCGAAAATAAGCCACAGTCCTTTGCCGGCAGAACAAATGACAAAGTTTATCGAACGCTCCAATAAATTGCTTGAAAAGCTGTTTTAATTAACAGTTTTTTCTTCCATCGTCAAAGAGGGACACTAAATTTCAGTTTAGTGTCCCTCTTTTAATATGTTTAATAATTCTTCTATTGTATCCACAGTATAATCCGGCACTTCAAATTCATTTTTAGGTGTGTTTAACTTGTGAATACCCTGTTTTACGCATACGGTTTTCATACCCAACTTTTTAGCCGGTGCAACGTCATTATCCACCCTGTCACCGACCATCACAGCATTTTCACCTTTACAGTCGGCTTTCTCAAGTGCTTTTTGAAAAAGTCTTATATCGGGTTTTGATACACCCTCCTCCGCAGAGGATATGACAAGGCTGATATACTTTGCCAAGCCGTACTTTTCAAGGCGTTTTTGTGTCCCCAACGGCTGATTGGCTATAACTCCGATTTTGTACTTACCATACAGTTGTGACAAAACATTTTCAGAATATTCATAAGGCATTTCAAGTTCACTGTGCCATTCTGCCCTATTCAATCCCGATATAATAACAGCGTCATCATACGGAATTAAATTTTTCAAAGCACAGTCGTCCATTAATTTATAAAACTCGCTTACGCTTATGTTGCTCCCTTTTACCGTATCGCTGACGCGTTTTTCCCACGCCTTGCTTTCGTCAACCAGCGTTGAACCGACATCGAAAAATATCCACTCTATCATTCTCTTATCTGACCGTCCCCGTAAATTATATATTTAATAGAAGTCAATGCCTCAAGTCCCATTGGACCTCTTGCGTGCATTTTTTGTGTACTTATGCCTATTTCAGCACCAAATCCGAACTCAAAACCGTCCGTAAATCTTGTTGAAGCATTAACATAAACCGCCGCCGCATCAACCTCATTCAAGAACTTTTGCGAATGTTCGTAATTGTTTGTAACAATCGCCTCAGAATGTTTTGTGTTGTACTTATTAATATGCTCAATCGCCTCATCAATTCCGTCAACGACTTTTACCGCCATAATATAATCATTATATTCAGTATAATAATCCTCGTCTGTCGCGTCATTTACATCTGCAAATATTGCTTTTGAATTTTGGTCGGCTCTGATTTCAACATTCTTTTCTTTCAGTGCCTTGAACATAACAGGAATAAATTTATCCGCTATTTTTTTGTCTATAAGCAAAGTTTCGGCGGCATTGCACACAGACGGACGTTGTACTTTCGCATTAAGTACAATTTTAACCGCCATATCAATATCCGCGTCCGCGTCAACATAAACGTGACAGTTACCAGCCGCCGTTTCAACAACGGGAACAGTCGCATTTTCAACAACCGAACGAATAAGTCCCTTACCGCCGCGTGGGATTAACAAATCCACATATCCGTTCATTTTCATAAGCTGAGTTGCTGTTTCACGCGAAGTATCTTCTATTATATTTAGTGTCCCCTCAGGTATTCCGACACCGTATGCCGCATCCTGCATAATTTTCATAACGGCTTTGTTTGAATTAATTGCTTCACTTCCGCCTCTTAAAATGCAAGCGTTTGAAGTTTTAAGGCAAAGTACCGCCGCGTCAACCGTTACATTCGGTCTTGCCTCGTAAATTATTGCAATAACGCCCATAGGCACACGTTTTTGACCGATAGTCAATCCGTTTGGTCTTTTCCACATTTTTATTACTTCACCGATTGGGTCGGCAAGTGCTTTGACCTGTCTTACTCCCTCCGCAATTCCGTCAATGCGTTCTTTTGTAAGAGTAAGTCTGTCAATCATAGCTTGACGTGTTCCGTTTTTCTTTGCGTTTTCTATGTCAATGTTGTTCGCCGCAATAATTTCATCGGCACGTTCTACAAGTGCATTTGCAATAGCCTCAAGTGCATTGTCCTTTGTAACCGTACTTACTGAAACCATTTTATATCCTGCATCTTTTGCAAGAGTGCATTTTTCCAAAAGCTCGCTCATTATTCTTCCTCCTTATCGAAATTCTTCGACACAAACAATGTTCCGACAGGCTTTCCGTCAAGTATATCGTAAAGTGAATCAACATTGTTTCCGTTTGCGATTATCATATGAATACCGGCATTTGTCGCTCTTTCGGCAGCCTCAAGCTTTGTCACCATACCGCCCGTACCTCTGCTTGTTCCCGCACCGCCTGCAACATCTCTCACTTCGTCAATATCGTATACTGTAGGAAGTAATTTTGCGTTTTTATTCTTGTGTGGGTCATCGTCGTACAAACCGTCAATATCGGAGAAAAGTACAAGTAAATCCGCGTCAACAAGGTCGGCAACGACTGCCGATAAATTATCATTGTCGCCGATTTCGATTTCGTCATAACTTACCGTATCATTTTCGTTTACAACAGGAATTATCCCCATTTCAATAAGCGTTGTAACAGTATTTTGAATATTTCTCTTTCTGCGTGGAATTGCAATATCCTCACGCGTTAAAAGCACCTGTGCAACGGTGTTGTTGTAACCCGAAAACATTTTGTCGTAAAGATACATCAGTTCGCACTGTCCGACTGCCGCAATGGCTTGTTTGCCCTTTGTATCTTTCGGCTTTTCAGCCAAACCGAGTTTACCGAGTGCAATTCCCTGTGCACCCGATGAAACAAGAATTATCTCCTTGCCTTGATTTCTTAAATCAGAAAGCACCATAGACAGTCTGTCTATAAGTTTTAAATTCATTGTTCCGTGTTCATATGTAAGCGTAGACGTTCCGACTTTGACAACAATCCTGTGTGCCATAGACACGTCCTTTAATATATCGTTCATTGCCATCCTCCTATAAAGCATATAGTTATTTCTATTATATCGCTTTATGGGTAGTTTGTAAAGTCATTTTTATCTTACCTTATTCTTCAAAATTTCACTTGCATTTTTTTACTCTCTATGATACTATATAAATATATTTTTACAAAATTTTCATTGTATCATATAACAATAATGTGAATTTTATTATATATTATACAACATTGTGGGAGGTAATGATGAAAAAACAAATAATTGCGGCAACTGCGCTGATGTTAGCGATTTCTTCAACCGCATATGCGTCCGACAACATAAACATATTCGTAAACGGAAATGCCTTAAACACAGGTGCTTTCATTATGAATGATTCGACGTATATACCGCTTAGAGCGGTCAGTGAGGCTCTCGGTTCAAACGTAAACTGGGATGGAAATACAAGAAGTGTTTACATTGATTCCGATGAAGATACCGTCACTGCTCAAGTGATTGAAAACGCAAGTTCAAGTGTCGTTGCAATAGTAGGAAATTACAAACCCGAATATATGACAGGGACTGTTTCAAATTACAATGAACTTACCGCTCACGGTACAGGTGTAGTTATCAAATCAGGCGGTATTATCCTTACAAACGCACACGTTGTAAGCGATATTGACAACATAACAGTCGTTTTCTCCGACGGCGAAAGCTATGCCGGACAAGTTCAGGCAATCGACAAAGATTCCGACTTGGCTTTGGTAAAGGTTGGCCGTCTTGGTTTAAAGCCAATATCGTTCGCGCAATCGGACAGTATCTTCGCAGGGCAGTCCGTTGTTGCAATCGGTACTCCCCTTTCGCTTTCAATGCGAAACAGTGCATCAAAAGGTATCGTAAGCGGACTTAACGTCAGCACTCCGAGCGCGTATTATCCGTTAATTCAAACTGACGCCGCTATCAATGCAGGTAATTCCGGCGGACCGCTTCTTAATATGAAAGGTCAGCTTATAGGTATTAATTCTTCAAAATATGCAGGTGTCGGAATTGAGGGAATTAACTTTTCAATCCCGCTTGACACGATTAATTATGTACTCAATCAATTTGAGCAAAACGGAAAAGTCATAAGACCGGATTTAGGCGTTACACTTGAAAATTCATGGGAGGCGCGAATCGGTCTGCCGACAAAGAAAGGCGTCACCGTAAAAACATCTTCGTCAAGTTCACTTTCAAGCGGTGATGTTATAAACTCTATCAACGGCGTTGAAGTACACAGTATTGTGGACTTTAATAAAGCATTGCGTGATACATACTCTTCGGGAAGTATCAACGTAATTTATACAAGGAGCGGTGAACAAATTTCAACTGACATCGTTCCTAATCTAAAATAATAAAATTGGGGGTACTAAAATGAACAAAAAACTAATCGCTGCAATTCTTGCCGCAGCAACAGCTCTTTCAGCAGCACCTTTTGCGCTTGCTGAAAATGACGAAAACACAAATGACAAAGTAGAAATCGCATTCAACGTTGGTGACAGTATTCTTAAAATAAACGGCATTGAAACAGAAGTTGAAACACCGTATGTAACAGAAAACAACACTACATTGGTACCGTTAAGAGTAATAACAGAGGCTTTTGGTGCAAAAGTTGACTGGGACGGCGATACTCAAAAAATAACTCTTACATACCCTGCCGTAAATATTGAACTTCAAATCGGCAATATCGTTGCAACTGTAAACGACCATACAGAAACACTTCTTGAATCACCTGCACTTTCCGAAAACGGCGTTACAATGGTTCCACTAAGATTTATTTCCGAAACATTCGGTGCAACAGTAGGTTATGACAACGACACTCAAGCAATACTTGTAACAAAAGAAAATATGGATAATTCTTCTACCGTTACAGGTATCACCGATATGACAAAAACAGGTGACAGCTATTATTTATGGAGCATTGACACTCCTACTCAAATGAAAATGGCTGACAGAACTCTTGACGCAATGACAACAAAATTCGTTGCCGATGACGAAAGTTCAATGTACATAGACGTTTATCCTATAACAGAAGATACTGTTGATTTTGACGAAGAATATTCAAAGAGAAAAGACTCTTTTTCTTCATATACACTTATCAATGCAGAAAAATTACCTGAATCAAACGGAACACAGCATATGCACTTTCAGGCAAAAAATAAAGAGCAAATCATTGATTTTCACGAATACTATACAAAGGATTACAGATATTTAATCACTTCATTGATAAAAATCAATGATGATACATCAACAAAAGATATGATACTTTCTTTAGTGGATTCATTTAAGATTGGCAAAATAGATAATGAAACATATGATCTTTCCACGGTAAAAACAGAGGGTACAAGACAATACCGTGAAATCACAGACGATACATATAAAGTAAGTTTCTATGTACCGGCTAATTATCAAATGGAAGATGATAATACTGAAAACGAATTTACATTCTATGAGCCTAAAAACGAATCGACATCACGCATCTCATTGGGTATTTATTCAAAAACAGGTGACACGACTGCTTATTCGCTTGCCACAAATGACCATGCCATAAGAGAAAAATATGCAAGTACAAAATATTCCACTCTTACCCCGGTATCAGAAACAGGTACTAATTCATACAAGTACACTCAAACTATTTCGGGTTCAACCGATTCCGATTTATACACAGTCGATACTTTCTTTGAAAAAGGCGATTATGTGTACAATTTTGCCGTAACGACTAATTTAGATTACGATGAAATGGAACTTAACACAATTCTAAACAGCATAAAGGCAGAAGAACTTGATTCTTCAAAAATCGGTAAATTGATGAGAAACGACCCTGAGGATACCTTAAACACAGCAAAAGTCGGAGATTATCAATTTTCAATTCCTGCGTCATGGAAACTTTTCTCAAAAGCATCTCAAGGATCTTCATATACGAACGTTTCATATGTAAACACATATACAACTTCGGGAATTATTTATGCCAGCATGACCGGTTCTGATTTCAAGCAAACTAACCTTTCTACAGTTGCAAACTCATACTCAAAGAGTATAACTCAAGACGATGAACACGAAATGTTCAAAAAAGTTGAGTACACTTCAATAAACGGTAAACGTTATGCTTATTTCACATATACAACAACAAGCAAAGCTGACTATAAATCATATGGAACCGTATATATGACTTGTGACAACGGAACGGCTCATATATTTACACTTATACAAAACGAAGTGTTCTACGGATCGGCTGAAATTGACGATTTTATCGACATCGTTAACTCATTTCAAAGCAAATAAAATTTAAAATTCTGTATTAAAAGTTCGGATTTTTTATCCGAACTTTTATTT
>NZ_JBKVWU010000049.1:0-15270 GCF_046972485.1 Hominilimicola sp. | reverse complement strand
AAGTTCCTCCAAAGTCGAAACTTTAGATTTTAAGTCATTTCTGCCGCGCATGTCGTCAGAAATGATTTTTAATGAGGTTAGCACCTCAAACTCCAAAGAATAAAGTAGACAAAACCATAATGGTTTTGTCTATAATCTCAAATGACGACCGAGCAGTCGTCACTTTTTTAATTTGATGAATATTTGTTTATTTAGTGCGAAAATTCCGCATTTATATTTGAATTTCATACTTGTATTTTTAAAAACAAGTTTTCGGTACATCAAACGAAATTGTTTATAAAGCTCTTTGATTTTATCGTTTTCTCCTAAAATGCCGTAACCTTTAATGATACTGTACATTGCCATAGAAAGAGCCTTTTCGGCGAGGGTGTATTCTTTTTTGTTAAAGAAAAATTGACAACGGTCAAGTATACCTTCGGCGGCGTTTAGGTTTTCGGTTTTAAACTGCGTGTGCATAATACTGCCCTCACGCTGAAGATAAAAATAAAGCGGTTTTTTTGAAACTGCGATTTTACTGCATTGACTTATGATTTGATGTACGGCAAATTCGTCCTCATGCAACGTATTAAGCGGAAAACGAACATTATTCCAAAGATGACTTTTATATAACTTTGCCCACAAGGTGACGTAATAAATTCTTGTGTCGGTGTAAAAATAATTCCAAAATGTATCGGTTGATATAATTCCGTCTGTGACAGTTACGTTTTCCTGCGGAGAGAGATTGCCGTTTTCGTCTACACTGGTGTAACCGCACATTGCTATATTGGTATCACCGATATTTTCTGAAAGAAACTCAATCATATTCGGTGCGATATAATCATCGGAATCGACAAACGTTATATAATCGCCGTGCGTATTGTCAAGACCGATGTTTCGTGCGGAAGACACACCTCCGTTAGGCTGGTGGATTACCGTAATTCTGTTGTCTTTTTCGGCAAGACTGTCGCATATTTGCGGTGAATTATCCGTTGAGCCGTCATCAATAAGTATTATTTCGAGATTTTTATATGTTTGGTTAAGTATGCTCATAACGCATTTTTCGATATATTTTTCAGTGTTGTATACAGGCACTATAACGCTTATCAATTTCATATTTTCCACCTACCTTTTATAATTAAGATTATAACTGATTATAATAATTAAGTCAACAAAATCATAAATATAACACACACAATGAAATACAGAAAGGATATGAATATATTATGTTTCGAGGGTATAATTTAAAACAAAAAGAAGTTGTGAATATAAAGACGGCAGAGCGGCTTGGACGCATCAGTGACGTGGAGATAAGCGAGAGTACGGGGAACATCGAAGCTATAATAGTTCCGCGAAAAGGGTGCTGTTTGGCAAGGCTTTTCGGAGGGGGTGAACTTGTCATTCCGTGGAGCGCTATTGAGGTGGTCGGAGAAGATTTGGTTCTTGTGCGATTTTTTGATATTGATAATGAAAAATTATCTTGAAAAAAATTATCGAATAGTATATAATAATACCATAAATACTATACATAAAGGAGAAACACAAATGAGATGTCCATATTGCGGATTTGCCGAAAGTAAGGTCATTGATTCAAGACCTACCGAAGAAAGCAATTCCATCAGAAGAAGACGTGAGTGCTTAAAATGTCAAAAGCGTTTCACTACATACGAAAAGCTTGAGGCAATTTCGCTTGCGGTTATAAAGAAAGATCAGTCACGTCAGCAGTATGACAGAGGAAAAGTGTTAAAAGGGATAATTACGGCTTGCGAAAAACGTCCTATATCTCTATCGCAAATGGAACAGATTGCGGACGATATTGAAAGCGAATTGTATCAGTCAATGACGCGTGAAATCGAAAGCACCGCTATCGGTGAAAAGGTTATGGAAAAGCTTAAAAAACTTGATGAAGTTGCTTATGTACGTTTTGCGTCTGTGTACAAAAGTTTTGATGACATAGATACGTTTATGGCAGAATTGCAGGGACTTATCGATGATAAAAAAGATTGATTTGCATACGCATTCAACTGCGTCCGACGGTACGTTTACTCCGTCGGAGGTTGCGCATAAAGCACATAAAACAGGACTCAGTGCCGTCGCACTTACAGACCACGATACGATAAACGGACTTGCCGAGTTCAAACGTGCTTGCGGTGAATACGGAATTGAGGGTATATCCGGCGTTGAAATAAGTGCAAAGTACGAAAAAGAAATGCACATAGTCGGCTTGTTTATTGATGAAAACGATACGGAACTTGCCGAAAAACTTGACGAACTAAAAAATGCAAGAGAAGTGCGTAACAAAAAAGTACTTGAACTTGTGAACGGGCAAGGTATGGAAATATCGGTTGACGATATACTGTCGCAAAAAGATGGTGCAACGCTTTTGAATACAGGCAGAGCACATATTGCCCATGCTATGGTGAAGAAGGGATATGTTGCGTCAGTAGACGAGGCATTCAAAAAGTATCTAGGCAAGGGTATGAGCTGTTATGTTCCGCGAAAAACGTATTCGCCTAAAGAAAGTATTGAAATGATTAAAAATGCAGGCGGTTTGGCGATTTTGGCACACCCTGTTTATATTACGGAAGATTACGACAAATTGTATTCACTTTTGAAACAATTAAAGGAATACGGACTTGACGGTACGGAATGTTTATATAACTGCTATTCCGAAGAATTTTCAAAAATGTGTTTTGATATATGCGATAAATTAGGACTTGTAAAGTCCGGCGGAAGTGATTTTCACGGCGGTAATAAGCCTGATGTGGAGCTTGGAAAAGTTTCGGGTGGTTATGTGCCTTATGAATTTTTGCTGAATATGAAAGAACAAAGGGGTCTAATGTAATAGACCTCTTTATTTGTAAGAAAGGACTTGATAAAATGGAACGAACTATTGCGGCAATCTCCACTCCGCAGGGTAACGGCGGTATAGCTGTTATAAGAATAAGCGGTAATGACGCTGTTAAGGTTGCGGACAAGGTTTTCTTCGGAAGTAAAAAACTTGCCGATTGCGATACACATACCGTTCATTACGGTTTTATAAAAAACGAAAAGGGCGAAAAGGTTGACGAAGTGCTTGCAACGGTTATGCTTGCACCGAAAACTTTTACGCGTGAAGATGTTGTGGAAATCAGCACTCACGGAGGAAGTACAGCGTCAAGAGCGGTACTTGATACGATTATAAGAGCAGGCGCGTATATGGCAGAGCCTGGTGAGTTTACGAAACGTGCATTTTTGAACGGACGTATAGATTTGTCACAGGCAGAGGCGGTAATTGATATTATAAATTCAACAAACGAACTTGCACAGCGAAACGCACTTTCACAGCTTGAGGGTTCACTTTCAAAAGAAATCGAAAATGTAAGAAATGAGCTTGTTCACCTTGCCGCACAAATGCAAGTCACGATAGATTATCCGGATGAAGATTTGGAGGATATTACGACTGACGATATAAGAAATGTTGCGCATGACTGCAAAAACAGAGTGAATAAACTTTTATCAACCGCCGACAGCGGTAAAATATTGCGTGACGGTATAAAGACGGTTATAGTAGGCAAACCGAACGTTGGTAAATCGTCACTTTTAAATTCGCTTGCAAGAGAGGAAAGAGCGATTGTTACCGACATTGCGGGAACAACACGTGATGTTATAGAGGAATATATCAACCTTGACGGAATACCTCTTATGCTTATCGATACGGCAGGTATAAGAAATACCGATGATACGGTTGAAAAAATCGGCGTTGAAAAGTCGATTAAATCTATTGAAAAGGCTGACCTTGTTGTCGTTATGATAGACGGCAGCGGATTTTTCGGTGATGAGGACGTGGAAGTTCTGCACGCGACCAAAAACAAAAAACGAATTGTTCTTATCAACAAAACCGACCTGGGTCAAAGCAGATATGTTGAGGCGGTTAAGGCAAAGGCAAACGGCAGTGTTGTTATTGAAGTGAGTGCGAAAACGGGTATGGGACTTGATATTCTTGCCGATGAAATCCGCAAGGTTTATAATTTCGGCGAGCTCGCAAGAGAGGACAGTGCCGTTATAACAAATATGCGTCACAAGACGGCGCTTATAAAAGCAGGCGAAGCACTCGGACGGGTTGTTGAGGCTATTGATATGAATATGCCGTCCGATATTGCATCGATTGATATTAATATCGCCATTGACGCACTTGGCGAAATTACGGGCGAAACTGTGTCGGACGATATTGTTACGGCGATATTCCACAGCTTTTGCGTGGGTAAATAGTCGAGTGAAATTGTTAGAAAATTCACAAGCCAAAATAAAACAATTTTTTAAGATATTTACTTGAAAAAGACGAAAAAAAGGTATATAATAAAAAGAGGTAAAAAATTATAAAGAGAAAAAGGAGTTTTGTGTAATGAGTACATTCATAGAACAATTAAAGGAAAGAGCCAAAAAGGACATCAAAACTATCGTTCTTGCAGAGGGCGAAGAAATCAGAACTTTGAAGGCTGCTGAAATGGTAAAAAAAGAGGGCTATGCAAAGATTATTCTTGTAGGTAACCCTGACAAAATAAAGGCAATGGCTGCCGCTGAAAACCTTGATATTGACGGTATCAAAATTGTTGACAGCGAAAACAGTGAAAAGAACGAAGAATACGCAAACGTATTCTATGAATTGAGAAAGAAAAAGGGCATTACACCTGAACAGGCTGCCGAAACAATCAAAGATCCGTCATATTATGCGGTAATGATGGTTAAACAAGGCGATGCTGACGGTATGGTATCGGGTGCTATTCACTCATCAGCCGACACAATTCGTCCGTCACTTCAAATTCTAAAGACTGCACCGGGTACAAAGCTTGTATCTGCATTCTTTATTATGAATGTTCCTAATTGCGAATACGGTCACAACGGTACATTTATTTTCGGTGACTGTGGTCTTAACCAAGATCCGACTGCTGACGAAGTAAGTGAAATCGCTATTTCATCAGCTGCATCATACAAACAGCTTATCCAAGACGAACCGAGAGTTGCAATGCTTTCATATTCTACATACGGCAGTGCAAAGAGTGCCCTTGTTGACAAAATGCAAGAGGCTACAAAGCTTGCAAAGGAAAAGGCTCCTGAATTAAAGCTTGACGGTGAACTTCAGCTTGACGCCGCTATCGTTGACAACGTTGCTAAGTCGAAAGCTCCTTCATCAGACGTTGCAGGCAGTGCGAATGTACTTATTTTCCCTAACCTTGACGCAGGTAACATCGGTTACAAACTTACTCAAAGACTTGCTAAGGCCGAAGCTTACGGACCTATTCTTCAAGGTATCGCAAAGCCTGTAAACGACCTTTCAAGAGGCTGCAGTGCAGAGGACATTGCAGGTGTTGTAGCAATTACAGCTATACAGGCTCAAAATAATTAATCAAAAAATGAAAGGAATTTTAATATGAAAATATTAGTTATAAATGCAGGTAGTTCATCATTGAAGTACCAGCTTATAGATATGGACAACGAACAAGTTATGGCAAAGGGACTTTGTGAAAGAATCGGTATTGAAGGTTCAAATCTTCAACACACAAATGTTGCAAAGGACGAAAAGACTAAGATTGAAAAGCCGATGAAGGATCACGGTGACGCAATTCAGATGGTTATTGACGCACTTGTTGATGAAAAAATCGGTGTTATCAAGTCAATGGACGAAATCGGTGCAGTCGGTCACAGAGTTGTACACGGCGGTGAAGAATTTGCAGGTTCATGCGTAATTACAGAAGCAGTTATGAAAGCACTTGAAAAGTGTACACCGCTTGCTCCTCTACATAACCCACCGAACATTATCGGTATCAAGGCTTGCCAAAAGATTATGCCTAACACTCCTATGGTTGGCGTATTTGATACAGCATTCCACCAGACAATGCCTCCAAAGGCATATATGTATGCTTTGCCATATGAATACTACAAAAACTACGGTATCAGAAAGTATGGTTTCCACGGTACAAGCCACAAGTATGTTTCACAAAAGGCTGCTGAATTTTTAGGCAAGCCGGCAGAAGACCTTAAGATTGTTACTTGCCACCTTGGCAACGGCTCATCAATTACAGCTGTTGACGGCGGTAAGTGTGTAGATACATCAATGGGATTCACTCCTCTTGACGGTGTGCCAATGGGTACAAGAACAGGTTCAATGGACCCTGCTGTCGTTACATATCTTATCAACCAAAAAGGTATGTCAGCTAAAGACGTTGACGCTCTTATGAACAAGGAAAGCGGAGTTTCGGGTGTTTCGGGCGTATCATCTGACTTCAGAGATTTGTCTGCTGCCGCTAAAGAAGGAAATGACAGAGCACAGCTTGCTCTTGATATGTTCTCATACCAAGTTAAGAAAGACATCGGTGCTTATGCTGCCGCTATGGGCGGTGTTGACGCAGTTGTATTCACTGCCGGCGTAGGTGAAAATGATGCGGCTACAAGATCGGCAGTTGTTGAGGGTCTTGACTTTATGGGTATTAAGATTAACGAGGAAAAGAACGCTGTAAGAGGTACAGTTGATATTTCAGCTGACGACGCAACGGTTAAAACTCTTGTTATCCCTACAAACGAAGAACTTATGATTGCTATTGACACTAAGAGATTGGTTGAAGGCAAGTAATTAAATATTCATACGGAGCATATCCAAACTGTATGCTCCGTTTTTTTGTGTAAATAATTTGTCGAATTTTGTAGACAAATTATAGTAAAATAGTGTATAATAAGCCGTAGAATGAAGTAATGGCGGTGAAATAATGGACACAAACAATCACAAAGGTCACAGAAAAAGAATGCGTGAGGATTTTGAAAAAGGCGGTTTCAAAACGTGGCAGAAACATAAGGTTTTGGAGTATCTTCTCTACAACGTAATTCCGGTGGCGGATACGAATGATATAGCACATAATTTGATTAAAGAGTGCGGTGGATTTGTGAATGTGTTCCACACTTCTAAAAAACGTCTTATGAGCATAGACGGTGTAGGTGAAAAAACCGCCGATTACATATGTTCTCTCGGTGAATTTATACAGTATTACAATACGGAAAAATATAATACGGACGTGTTTGTTTTAAACAGTGAAACGAGTGAAAATTATTTGTGCAACCTGTTTGACGGCAAAAGCCGCGAATGTTGCTATATGATTTGCCTTGATCCGAAAAACAGAATTATTAATCAGGAAATGCTTTTCGAGGGCAGTTTTGAAAGCGTTGAACTTGACGTTGCGAAGGTGCTTAGAAGTGCGGTTAAAAGTGACGCGTCACAGGTCGTGTTTACGCACAATCACCCAAGCGGAATTTTAAAACCGTCAAATGCCGATTTGGTTACGACACAGGCTTTGGAGCATACGCTTTTTTTCGCCGGTATAAAAATGCTTGACCATATAATCGTGGCAGACGGCAAATGTATGAGTATTCTGCCGTATTTAAAAGGCAGCGGAATGAATGCGAAGATTAACAGAGAGATAAAGAAAAATAACAGACGATAAAAATGTTAGTGTTAATTTACACAAAAGAACTTTGATTAAAAAGGTCATATTTGGCGTTTGAAAACATTGACTTTATCACAGTGATATGGTAATATATTTTATTATAGATATTACTATAACAAAATACATATTATAATGAAAGAAAAATAAGGGAGGCATAAGAATGGCAAAGGTTGCAATAATGGGCTACGGTACTGTTGGAAGTGGTGTATACGACATAATTAAGACCAACAGTGACAAGCTCAGCCGCAGTGCGAATGGTGAAAGTGTGGATATAAAGTACATTCTTGACATTCGCGATTTTGACGACCATCCCGAAAAAGAACTTTTTACAAAAGAATTCAATGACATACTTAACGATGACGAAGTAAGCGTTGTTGCGGAAGTTATGGGAGGACTTCACCCTGCATATGAATTTACAAAAAGTCTTCTTGAAGCGGGAAAGAGCGTTGTAACGTCTAACAAGGAGCTTGTTGCCACATACGGGACAGAGCTTTTGGAGATTGCCCGAGGGAAAAATGTAAACTACTTCTTTGAGGCAAGTGTAGGCGGCGGTATTCCGATTATAAGACCTATGCATCAATGTCTAACAGCTAACAATATATTGAAGATTGCCGGTATTTTAAACGGTACAACAAACTATATTCTTGACCAGATGATAAGAAAGGGCAAGACTTTTGAAACAGCCCTAAAAGACGCACAAAATAACGGTTTCGCAGAGAGAAATCCTGCCGCCGATATTGAAGGTCACGACGCTTGCAGAAAGATTGCGATTTTGGCGTCACTTGCGTCGGGCAAAATGATTGATTACAATGATATTGATACAGATGGTATAACAAACATCACTCTTGACGATGTTAAATATGCCGCTGCTATGGATTCAGTTATAAAACTTATCGGATATGCACAGTTTGACGAAAACGGCAAGGTTTACTCAATCGTATCACCTATGGTGATAAAAAACAGCAGTCCTCTTGCCGGTGTTGACGGTGTATTCAATGCCATTATGGTTACAGGCGATTGCGTAGGCGATGTAATGTTCTACGGTAAGGGTGCAGGTAAACTTCCTACTGCAAGTGCTGTTGTTGCCGACGTTGTTGACGCGGTTAAGCACAGCGACAGAAGTAAGAAGATTTTCTGGGAAAAGCCGACTGAAAATATTATGGCTGATATTGATTCGAAGAAGTTTGAATACTTCGTAAGAACAACTGATTCTGCAGAAAATGTTCAGAAAATATTCGGAAAGTGCGAATTTGTCGATAATATTATAGACAATGAGTCAGCATTTGTGACTTCACCGCTTACTAAATCTGAGGTTGAAGAAAAACTTGCTAAGCTGTCTGATGTTGTGGCAAACATTCGTGTAATGGATTAATGATTAAATTAAGAGTGCCTGCAACCAGTGCAAATATGGGTGCAGGTTTTGATACTCTCGGTGTGGCTGTTGGTTTGTATAACCGAATGATGATTGAGGAAATTCCCGAGGGACTTGAAGTAATCAACAAAAATACTCAAAGCTTTATCCCACAGGATACAAGCAATTTGATTTACCGCGCAATGGCAGAACTTTTCGACTATGTAGGTTATGAGCAAAAGGGTTACAGAATAACTCAAGACAGTCAGATACCTATGACGCGAGGTTTGGGCAGCAGCAGTGCGTGTATTATAGGCGGAATGTTGGCGGCAAATATTATTTCCGGCAGACAGCTTTCGTATCAGGAAATAATTCACCTTGCGGCAAAGATGGAGGGTCATCCAGACAATGTAGGACCGGCACTTTTCGGCGGTTTCTGCGTGTCGCTTATGGATGATGACAAGACTATAATCAAAAGCACAAAGCTGAAAAGTCATATTAAGTTCGCGGTTATAATTCCGGATTTCTTTGTTGCAACGAAGAAATCAAGAGGAGTTCTTCCGTCAAAGATTGATTTTAAAGACGCAGTCTTTAATGTCGGTCATGCGTCAATGTTTCAGGCGGCTATGCTTACGTGCGATATGAAAGCACTTGAAATCGGCGTTAAGGATAAACTTCATCAACAGTATCGTAAAAGTTACGTTGACGGTATGGAAGATATATTTGAAAAAACATATCACTTGGGTTCGCACGCAACATATTTGAGCGGCTCCGGACCTACAATACTATCAATACTTGACGGCAACTATGATGGATTTAAAGCTGGTATGGAAGAATATTTTAAGACTAACGGTCTTGAATGGAAATGTATGATACTGCCGATTGACAATGTCGGTGCGGTAGTTTCTGAGATATGAATATAAAAAAGGAAGGATAAACAAAAATGGGACTTATTGTTCAAAAGTATGGCGGTACTTCCGTTAAAGACGCTGAAAGAGTAATGAACGTCGCAAGACGTATTACAGACGCGTATAAAGCAGGTAACAATGTGGTTGTTGCAGTTTCGGCACAGGGTGATACAACCGATGACCTTATCGAAAAGGCTAAGGAAATCAACCCGAATGCCTCAAAGCGTGAAATGGATATGTTGCTTTCAACAGGTGAGCAAATTTCAATTTCTTTGCTTGCAATGGCGATAGAAAAAATCGGTTGTCCGGTTATTTCTCTTACAGGCTGGCAGGCAGGCGTTAAGACTGACGCTAAATACGGTGCTGCAAGAATCAGCACAATAGATACAGAAAGATTACAAGCTGAGCTTGATAAGAAGAACATTGTAATCGTTGCAGGTTTCCAAGGTATAAACAAGTATGACGATATAACAACTTTGGGACGCGGCGGAAGTGATACATCAGCCGTTGCGTTGGCTGCCGCACTTCACGCAGATGTCTGCGAAATATACACAGACGTTGACGGCGTATATACGGCAGATCCGAGATTTGTAAAGAATGCGTATAAGCTTGATGATATTTCATATGATGAAATGCTTGAGCTTGCGTCACTTGGTGCAAACGTACTTCACAACAGAAGTGTTGAAATGGCAAAGAAGTACGGGGTTAAGCTTTCAGTCAGATCAAGTCTGAATAACAATGAAGGCACATATGTTAAGGAGGTAGAACAAGTGGAAAAGATGCTCGTTAGAGGTGTAACAAGAGATAATGATGTTGCGAGAATTGCTCTTTGCGGTGTAGAGGATACTCCGGGAAAGGCTTTCTCAGTATTCCGTATGCTTGCTAAGCACGGAATAAGCGTTGACTTAATCATTCAGTCAATCGGTAACGGTGAAAAGAAAGACATTAGCTTTACTGTTACGGAAGAAGATTTACAGCCTGTACTTGACCTTCTTGAAGAAAATAAGGCAATCGTTAAGGCTGACGAAGTTAAATGGACAAAGGACGTTTCAAAGGTTTCTATTGTCGGTGCGGGAATGGTTAATAACTCAGGCGTTGCCGCTACAATGTTTGAGGCTCTTTACGATGCACACATCAACATCAATATGATTGCTACATCGGAAATCAAGATTTCTGTTCTTGTTGACAGAAAAGATGCTGAAGCGGCTGTTGTTGCAATTCACGATAAATTTTTGTTGAAATAATTAAAAATAAATAGAAAATAAACCACAAGGGCGTGGCGACTGACGGATTTTATATGTCTTTTAGTTACACGAACTTGTGGTTTCGTGCTATAATATAGAGTAAATATAGAGGAGAAAGTTCAGTGAATGATAAAATTATAGGAAGAAATCCTGTTTTGGAGGCAATTCGTTCAGGTCGCAGCGTGGATAAAATCCTTGTTAAAAAGGGTAAGTACGAGGGCTCTATTGTTCCGATTATCAAGAAAGCAAAGGACGCAGGAATTATAATTCAAGAGGTCGAGAGAGCTAAGCTTGACCAAATCGCAGAGGGTGAAAACCATCAGGGCGTTATTGCATATGTGAGTGCATACGACTATGTGAGCGTGAAGGATATTCTTGATAAAGCTCGTGAAAAAAATGAGCCGCCTTTCGTTATTATTTGTGATAAAATAACCGATCCGCATAATTTGGGTGCAATATTGAGAACTGCAAATTGTGTCGGTGCACACGGTGTTATTATTCCGAAAAGAAATTCAGTGGGTCTTAACAGTGTTGTCGCGAAAACTTCGGCTGGTGCGGTTGAATATACACCTGTTGCAAAGGTTACAAATATCGCTAACACGATTGACAGCCTGAAAGATGAAGGCTTGTGGATTGCGGCGGCTGATATGGACGGTCAGGAAATGTATGATATTGACCTTAAAGGCTCGCTTGGTCTTGTTATAGGCAGTGAGGGCGAGGGTATCAGCAGACTTGTAAGAGAAAAATGCGATTTCATAGCAAGCATACCTATGGCAGGCGAAATTAATTCACTTAATGCGTCGGTTGCGGCAGGTGTTTTGATGTATGAGGCATTAAGACAAAGAAGAAAGTAAAAGCACTTATTAACCGTAGGTTTTATTGTATTTTTGAACAAAAAACAGCCTTGAAAAACGGCTTATTTGTCGCAAATATCAAGACAAAAAACGGCTTGTGAAAAAATAAACAAATTGCAATAAAATTCGGGTTATTAAACTGTTACAGTGGACAAACTTTTAAAAAACCACTTACTTTTTTAAAACGAAAGTGCTATAATTCAATTAAAGATAAACAATGAAAACATGAAAGATTGGAGATAAATAAATGAAAGCAGTAGTTACCGTAATCGGCAAGGACCAAAAGGGCATAATTGCTAAAATCAGTAATATATTATTTGAAAACGAAGTAAATATTCTTGATATTTCTCAAACAATAATGCAGGATATGTTCACAATGATAATGCTTGTGAATTTTGAAAATGAGAGTGTTACAGTAAAGCAAATCAGTGAAAAATTTGAACAGGCCGAAAAGGATATGGGACTTTCAATCCATGTGCAGAGAGAAGAAATCTTCACATCAATGCACAGAATATAAGGGAGGTACAAATAAATGATTAATCCCTTTGAAGTAATAGAAACTATAAAAATGGTTGACGAGGAAAACCTTGATATAAGAACTATAACAATGGGTATTTCTCTAAAAAGCTGTGCCGGTCCTGACGTTGATACAGTTTGCGAAAAAGTGTATGAAAAAATCACAACTTACGCAAAAGATCTTGTAAAAACCGGTGAGGACATTGAGGCTCAATTCGGTATTCCGATTATCAACAAGAGAATTTCGGTAACTCCGATAGCTACTTTGGTGGATGCATTGGAAGAACCGACTGTTGAAAAATGTGTTAAAATCGCAAAAACTCTTGATAAAGCCGCTAAAAAGACAGGCGTAAACTTTATAGGCGGTTATACGGCACTTGTGCATAAAGATTATACGAACGGTGAGAGAATACTTATTGAGTCAATTCCTGAAGCACTTGCCGCAACAGATCTTGTATGTTCAAGCGTTAATGTGGGTTCGACAAGAGCCGGTATCAATATGGACGCTGTTAAACAGATGGGTCAGATTGTTAAGAGAGCGGCTGAACTTACAGCCGATACGCAAGGATTTGCGTGTGCAAAGCTTGTTGTATTCTGCAACGCGGTTGAGGATAATCCGTTTATGGCGGGCGCGTTCCTTGGCGAAGGCGAGGGTGAATGTGTTATAAATGTCGGCGTAAGCGGTCCGGGTGTTGTTAAATGTGCACTTGAAAAGGTTAAAGGCGAGGACTTCGGTGTTGTTGCCGAAACTATTAAAAAGACTGCATTTAAGATTACAAGAATGGGACAGCTTGTTGCACAAGAAGCGTCAAAACGTCTTAATGTACCTTTCGGTATCGTAGACTTGTCACTTGCTCCGACACCTGCCGTTGGCGACAGTGTGGCTTATATTTTGGAGGAAATGGGACTTGAAATGTGTGGTACTCACGGTACAACAGCCGCACTTGCACTGCTTAACGACGCAGTTAAAAAAGGCGGTATTATGGCGTCAGGTTATGTCGGCGGACTTTCGGGTGCATTTATCCCTGTAAGTGAGGACGCAGGTATGATTGCGGCGGCAACAGACGGCGTACTTACTCTTGAAAAACTTGAGGCAATGACTTGCGTATGTTCCGTAGGTTTGGATATGATTGTTATACCGGGCGACACAACTGCCGAAACTATTTCGGCGATTATAGCCGACGAAGCGGCAATCGGAATGGTCAACACAAAGACAACAGCAGTAAGAGTTATCCCTGCACCGGGTAAGGTTGAGGGTGACGTTGTTGAATTCGGCGGACTTTTGGGAACAGGTCCCGTAATGCCGGTTAAAAAGTATTCAAGTGCCGAATTTATAAACAGAGGCGGCAGAATTCCTGCACCGCTTCAAAGTTTGAAAAATTAATGCAGACAAAATCGTAATGATTTTTAAATATAGTCTGAAATAATGCAGATTAATCTGCAGAGGAAAGAGAGGTTGGGAAAATGGAAGACCTGATTATGAAGATTATCGACATCGAGGACAGAGCACAGGAAGTCATTAAGGACGCTAAGAAAGCCGACAGAGAGCTTGAAGAGCGAATTAAGGACGAATCTCGTAAAATGCGTGATGACATTACGAGAAGAATGGAGGCTAAAAACGTCACTCTAAAGCAGATAGAGGAAGAAGATGCCGATAAGAAAATAGAGGCCATAAGAGTAAATATGGAAAGACATCTTTCCGAACTCGAAAAGAAGTACAACGACAATAAAGACAAATGGGTTAATGAAATTGTACAGAATATTATCGGCAGATAAGTGAGGTGGCAGCAAAATGAGCGTGGAATACAGTGCAATCGCCGCTAAATTAAAGGCGATGTATTCAAAATTTCTGACAAGAGATGACTATGAACAGCTCCTTGAAAGAAAAAGCGTAAATGACATATGCAGTTATCTTAAAAGTACACCCGGCTACGGTGAAGTTCTTGAACAGGTGAATGAGAGAGATATTCACAGAGGTCAGATGGAAATCCTGCTTGAACAGGAAATGGTTGACGAATACGTCAGACTATATAATTTCATGGACAATTCAAAGAGAACCGTTATGGAATTTTGGTTTATGCGCAGAGAAATTGCATTTTTGAAACGTGAGATAAGATATATCTATACTCACGAGGAAAGAAGTAATGATGAGGTAAACCAAAGCAAATTTGACGCTTTCTTTGAAACACACACGAAAATAAATCGTGAGATAATGCATAATGCAAAATCCCTGTCGGATTGTATCGAGGCTTGTAAAAACACTCCTTACAGCGAGCCGCTGCAACGAGCGGAAAATATAGGCGCGGATTCATTTTCGATGGGTATGGTGCTGGACACATATTACTATAAGTCAATATGGCATACAGCATCGGTCGCTCTTGATAAGACACAGGAGAATTTATTTAAAAGGCTTATCGGAACAAAAATAGATATGCTGAATCTTATGTGGATTTACAGGGGCAAAAAATATTTTGAATTTACAAATGAAATAATTTTCACCTATCTTCTGCCTGTCAGATACAGATTGACGGAAGAGGTAATCAAACAACTTGTAAATGCAGATTCTGTTGAAAGGTTTATTGATATTGTAAATCAATCGACCGCATACGGAAAGTTGTTTGAAGATTATGATAAGGGAAGATTTCCCGAAGGCAATTACAGGTATATTTATAACCGGTTATCAAAAAGTATATTTGTGACTCATCCCGAGTCGATGGTTGCGGTATATGCCTATATGAACCTAAAGGAAGTTGAACTTAATAACATTACGACCATTATCGAGGGGATAAGATACAACTTAAATCCTGATTTTATCCGCACACATATTGGTCTTGAGTAGAGGAGGGGGAAAATGGCAATCGTAAAGATGAAAGCCGTAACTATTGCCGCTCAAATCAGTGAATTTGATACGGTTGTTGAAAAGTACGTTTACGGCAGAGATATTCA
>NZ_JBKVWU010000048.1:0-15305 GCF_046972485.1 Hominilimicola sp. | reverse complement strand
TTATAAATCTGTTGCAACAAATATATTTGACGAAAATCTTGTTGTTAATATTAAGTTTAAACTTAGTCAGGCAAACGGAACTGTCAACCCTCAGGGTACAAGAGGTGCGCCTGAATTGATAAAGGGTACAAACAACTATTTAACAACATCAGATCCGGGATTTGTTGATTATGCTAACGGAAACTATGAATTGAAGCCCGATAGTGAAGTATTCAAAAAGATTCCGGAATTCCAAAATATTGATATGAGTAAAATGGGTAATAATGAACCTGTTGGCCCTTCAAATTAATTTGGACTTATAAAAGAGGGGGCAGATGTCCCCTCTTTTATATATTATTTAAACAGGAAGGAAAAGCAAAATGAATTACAAGGTTTTAAAAAATGGTGAATTGCTTAGAGTTCACAGTTGCAAAGTTTATCCCAAACCATATAATTCCACTGAGCATATGGAATATGTAATGTTTAATGTAGATGACCGAGAAGAAATAGTAATTGAGTCTGAAACAGAAATAAAATCGGCAGTTATACGTCCGTTAAGTGCAGGTATATCGTTTGAGATAAGTTTTGGAAAGATAATATTGTCGGTGGACCGTCCTGTTAAATTATCAGTCGAAATAAATGGCAGCAGTAATAATAACCTTATGATTTTTGCATACAAGGAAGAATTTATCGGTCCGACACATAATTATATAAAAATCACACAAGGTGAGTATAAAACAGGAACATTGCTTATTGAAAAAGATAACACCACAGTGTATATTGAAGAAGGAGCAACACTTTACGGCAATATAGTCGCAAAGAATTGCAATAACATAACTATTTGCGGCAGAGGCAGAGTATGTATGGAGCGTTATACATACGAAATGCGAAAAAACTTTGCACGAAGTATCGATATAATAAACTGTAAGAATGTTACGATAAAAGGCATTATAATTGATGATAGTAATGACTGGAGTATGAGAATTACAGGTTGTGATGATGTAAATATTTCAGATGTCAAAATATTTGGGTGCAGAGGAAATTCCGACGGTATTGATATTTGCGGTTCAAGAAATGTTACCGTGTCCGATATTTTCACGAGAGTATGGGATGATTCGTTTGTTGTAAAAGCACTGGGTACCGGAAACTGTGAAAATATCATATTTAAAAATTCTGTATTATGGAATGATTTTGCAAGACCTATGGAAGTAGGCGTTGAACTCAGAGCAGACAAAGTGAGGAATATAAAATTTGAGAATATAGATATAATTCATTCTGATACAGGTTATCCGCTTATGGGTATTCATCACGGCGATCACGCAGAAGTATCTGATATTGTATTTGATAATATCCGAATAGAAGATACTCCCGGCGCACAATTATTTGATATTCGTATTGCAGACTCTGTATGGAACAGAGATAATAAAATGGGCGATATACGAAATATTACTTTTTCAAATATCAAATATTTAGGAACTGATAATAACGATATATTGCTATCTAATTCAAGAATTGAGGGATTTAGCGAAAAACACAATATCCGAAATGTAAATTTTCAAAACATTAATATAAACGGAAAATATGCACTGACTCCAAAAGAACTCGGACTTAATGTATATGAATTCGTAGACGGAATTTCAGTTACGGCGGATAATTTGAAAAATGAAAGAACAGTTCTTGAGTCTGAAATAGTAATGCAAGATGATTTTAAACCAGATAACGGATTTTATAAAGGAACCGTCAAAGTAATACTTCACAATAAAAGTGATGTGGCGATGAATGGAACGGCTGCATTTGCAATATCGCCAAAGAATACCGAAAAAGAGCAGTCGTTTGAATACAACATCGACCCGAATGAAAGCCAATCATACGAATTTAATTTGAAATTGCAAGCGGGTAAATATGTTTTTTATTTAAAAAACAATAAGAATGAGATAGAAAATACATTCCTGTATTCGGAATTGCCTATGATTGTGTCGGAAAATATAAACGATTGTCCGAAATATCAATTTGTAAATTACTATAATACAAAATGTGCGGAAGTAAGAATTGCGGTGAAAGACAGTGAGCTTATCATAATGAACGACTCTGAAAAGACAACTGAATTTTTATTGTACACTGCAATGCCTGTACCGAGTGCAGAGGGCGAAGTTATGTTTTCGGCAGAGGAAACAGACTTCGGTGAAATATATGCACTTTTGAAAAAAGGCAATGAACTTGTACCGGCACCGCAACTTAGATGTCCGGCTGAAATTACATATGTTTTCAAAAATGAACCGAAAGTTAAAGAAATAGTAAAAACGACGTTTAAACTAAAAAAAGGCGAAACAGTAAAATTAACTTTTGAAAAATTAGGTATCAGTAAAAATACAGACAGTTTTCTTATGGAACTTGAGGCAAAAGTTGAAGAAACGAGTATGCTTAGATACCCATACACATTATTTCATTCTACAATGCCTGACAAAACAGCACATATGTACGGAAAAATCAGAATAAAAGAGGGGAAATAGTTATGTTAAAGATATTGTTTCAAGGTGATTCACTTACAGATTGCGGAAGAGATAAAACAGGTCATAATCCTGTTCAAGCATACGGTTACGGCTATGTTAATCTGATTGCGTCAAAGCTTTTATGCGATTATCCCGATACTGTAGTATGGAATAAAGCGTATAACGGCAGTCGTATTGCCGATACATACAGTCGCTGGATTGAGGACGCATTAAATATTGATTGTAATATTTTAAGTATTTTAAGCGGAGTGAATGATATTGGCTTTGCAATACGTATGAATCAAGGTGCGGACGCAAAGAAATTTAAGTTTATATATGAGTTAATGATAAATGAGGCATTAGAGAAGAATAAAGATTTAAAATTGGTGCTTGGAGAACCGTTTCTATTTAAGATTACAAATAATACTCCCGAACTTGGTCGTGATATAGTCAGAGATTGGGACGTTTGGAACGGACAACTCACGGAGCGTCGTCAGATAGTAAAGGAACTTGCTGATAAATATAATGCGGTGTTTGTACCATATTTTGAAAAATTTCAAGAGGCATTAAAAATTGCACCTCCAGAACATTGGTCAGTCGATTGTATTCATGCGACAAATGCGGGACATGAAATAATGGCTCGTGCATGGCTTGAATACGTGACAAAAGCAGGTTTTATTGAGGAGTAGAAAATGACAAACAGACTTTTTACAGAGAATAAAAACATAAAAGAAAACGTAAAAAACGATATATTTTTGAAACAACAGATTGAGAGAATAAAGTCGGATTCAGAAAAATTCGCAAATAAAGACATAGCCGCATTGACATATACATCTTTTAAAAAGTTTTATGTTACAGGCAGTCGAAAAGAATATGAATATGAGTATTTTTTACATAGAAGACGATTGAACGACTTTGCAATACTAAATATTTTATATGATGATGAAAAATACCGCTTATGCTTGCAAGATATTATATGGTCAATTCTTGATGAATTTACTTGGGCTTTGCCGGCACATATTCCGCAAAATACCGATATTGGAAATTGTATAACGCATATTGATTTATTTGCGTCTGAAACGGCATTTGCATTGGCTGAAATTTCGCATATATTAAGCGATAAGCTTGATAAAACCATAGTTGAAAGAATTAAATATGAAGTTTACAGACGTGTCTTAAAACCTTATTTATCAGGCAGAAAAAACAGTTGGGATTGCTTAGAGAATAACTGGTCTGCCGTATGTGCCGGAAGTGTCGGAAGTGCATTTTTATACTTCGGAACTGATGAGGAAATTCAAACAGTCTTACCGCGAATAAAGGAAACTTTGGAATATTATCTAAAAGGTTTTGGTGATGACGGTGCGTGTGTAGAGGGAATAAATTATTGGGCATACGGCTTTGGGTATTTTACATACTTCGCACAGTTATTGTATCAGTACAGTGACGGAAAAGATAATCTTTTCGATAATAAAAAAGTTGAAAATATCGCAGTATTTCCGCAAAAATTATGGTTTAAAAATAATAATACAGTCACATTTTCCGATTGCGGAGATAAGTTTACGCAAAGAAGCGGTTTGATACACTTTTTAAAACAAAAATACAGCCAAATAGCAGTACATGATGATAACTGCTCACTTGAATTTGACGGTGATGATTGTTACAGATTTGCCCATCTTATCAGAGATTTTGCGTGGCGAAAAAATAACATTCAAGTACAAACAGAATCAGAAAATGGTTTTGATTATTTTAAAAATGCAGGTTGGTATATAAAAAGAACAAGTAATTATGAATTTGCCGCAAAAGCGGGAGATAATAAAGAATCACATAATCATAACGATATAGGCGTATTTTTGTTAAATGTCGGTGGCGATAAAATAGTAACAGACCCCGGCAGAGGCGAATATACATCGGACTATTTCAGTTCAAAAAGATATAAATATTTTCCGCCGTCAGCATTGGCACACAGTGTGCCTGTAGTAAATAGAATTGTACAGCAAGAGGGTGAAGAATATCGCGGAAATATTGTGAAAGCCACAGAAAATGAACTTATAATAGATTGTAAAGATGCTTACAATGATTGCTCATTAAAAGAATTAACACGAAAATTTGAATTTTATGATGATAAAATTGTTTTAAACGATAATTTCGCATTTGACACAGACAAAAATGATTTTACGGAGCATTTTGTTTTTGATGTTAAACCTACTGAATGTGAAAACGGTTTAAAAATCGGAAATACAGAGATGTGTTACAATATTTCTGATTTTGAATGTAAAATAAACGAAGTGACATATGCGTCAAATTATAATAAGCAAAAAACAGTCTATACAGTGGATTTGAAACATATTGTTAAAACAAAAACGGTTGAAACAAAGTTTGAATTTAACATAAAAAATACTTGAAAGGAGCGAAAATAAATGAATACAAACCTTAAAGGTATTTATCACAAAGTTGATTTGTGTGTTGTAGGCGGCGGACTTGCCGGTATGTGTGCGGCAGTTGCGGCGGCACGTCACGGAATAAAGGTTGCACTTATGCATGACCGACCTGTATACGGCGGCAATGCGTCAAGCGAAATCAGAATGTGGGTGTGCGGTGCACACGGTAAAAACAACAGAGAAACAGGCATTATTGAAGAAATTGCACTTGAAACCCTTTACAGAAATCCTTACAGACGTTATCCGATGTGGGACGCTATACTGTTTGAACTTATCAATAATGAAAAAAATATAACGCCGATTTTGAATTGTTCATGCAATGATATAGAAATGGACGGTTCAAAAATAAAAAAAGTTATCGGTTGGCAAACCACAACGCAATGTTATCATATAATTGAAGCAAAATTGTTTGCTGATTGTTCGGGTGACAGCATTCTCGCACCTCTTTCGGGTGCAGAATATCGTTGGGGACGTGAAAGCCGAAATGAGTTCGGCGAAAGCATAGCGCCAGAGCAAGCCAATAAGAAAACAATGGGATTATCGTGTCTTATTCAAGCAAGGGAAACAGATAAAAAGCACACATTTATTGCTCCGTCTTGGGCAAGAAAGTTTACGAAAGAAGACTTACCGTATCGTTTGCCTGATATGAATGACCCCGAAGAAAATTTTTGGTATATGGAACTCGGCGGTGAAGGTGACACTATTCACGACACAGAAAAACTTCGTGATGAGCTTATAAGCGTCGCATACGGTATATGGGATTTTGTGAAAAACAGCGGTGAATATAATGCTGATAACTGGGAACTTGAATTTGTCGGATTTCTTCCGGGAAAACGTGAAAGTCGCAGATATGTCGGCGATTATATAATGAATCAAAACGATGTCAGAGACGGAGGTCATTTTGATGATATTGCAGCATACGGCGGTTGGACAATGGATGACCACAATCCCGCAGGGATAAACACTAAGGATAAGCCTAATATATTTCATCCTGCACCTTCACCGTTTGGAATACCTTACAGATGTTTATATTCGGTTAATATCGAAAATCTTTATTTTGCAGGCAGAAATATCAGTGTTACGCATACTGCAATGAGTGCATCGAGAGTTATGGCTACTTGTGCATTGCTTGGACAAGCGGTCGGAACTGCGTCGGCAATAGCGATAAAAAACGGTGTAACACCGAGAGAAATTTCTGAAAAATATATTTGCGAGCTGCAACAAATGCTTATGGATGATGATTGTTGGTTGCCTTACTGCAAAACAAAGATTTCAGAACTTACAAAAAGTGCAACAATTACATCAACAGGCGAAGATGCCGAATTGCTTTTAAACGGTATTGAAAGACATTACGGTGATGATAAAAATTGTTGGAGCGGTAAAATCGGTGATACTGTAACATTTTCATTTGACAGTGAAAAGGCAATAAATGAAGTTAGATTTGTATTTAACAGCGACCTTAACAGAGAAACAACAGGTGCGGGAAAATATATTCCCGAGAAAATGAATACCTGTAATGTACATAAATGCTCCGGCACTTAACGTACCGAAAACTCTTGTTAAAGATATGAAAATAGAAATTAAAAACGCTGATGATAAGTGGCAAGAAATTGACGGGATAAAGGAAAATCATCAACGTCTTGTAAAAATCAAAATCGGAAAAACCACAAAAGCAATTCGTTTTACTTTAACATCAACCAACGGAAACGAAATCGCAGATATTTATTCAATAGATTTGAGATAATATATGGCACGAAAGGAGCTGACAATAATTGAGATTCAGACAGGTACATCTTGATTTTCATACAAGTGAACATATTGAAGATATAGGCAAAAAGTTTGATAAAAAACAATTTCAGACTGCACTGAAAAAAGGAAATATAAATTCGATTACACTATTTTCAAAATGTCACCACGGTTGGGCATATCATCCGTCAAAAGCAAACGAAATACATCCTCATTTGGATTTTGATTTACTTGGAGCACAAATACAGGCGGCACACGAGATAGACGTTAAAACTCCGATATATTTGTCAGCGGGTCTTGACGAAAAAATGGCACACAGACATCCTGAATGGCTTGTAAGAAATCTTGATGAGTCTACTACTTGGGCAAAAGATTTTACAGAACCGGGATACCATAAAATGTGTATGTCATCTCCGTATTTGGATTACCTTGTAAAGCAAATTGAAGAAGTTTGCAATAACTATGACGCAGACGGAATATTCCTTGATATAGCTGGTGTTCAGCCGTGTTATTGTCAAAACTGTATTGCAAAGCGAGAAGAATTGGGGCTAAATCCGTATGATGAAAATGATGTGCTAAAACACGCAGAAATGGTATATAAACGCTATGCAGAAAAAACGCGTGCGGCAGTTGATAAGTATAAACCAAATTTACCGCTTTTTCATAATGGCGGACATATAAGACAAGGCAGACGTGACCTTGTGAATTACAACACGCATTTGGAACTTGAAAGCTTGCCGACAGGTGGTTGGGGATATGACCATTTTCCTTTTTCGGCAAGATATTGTCAAGGACTCGGAGTCGATTATCTTGGTATGACAGGAAAATTCCACGGCTCATGGGGCGAATTTGGCGGTTTTAAACATCCTAATGCACTTAGGTTTGAAGTGGCACTTGCCGCCGCAAACGGTGCAAAATGTTCTGTAGGAGATCAACTTTCACCGAGCGGTGAAATGGATATGGTAACATACGACTTGATAGGCTCTGCATATTCAGAATTGGAAGAAAAAGAAGAATGGCTTGATAATGTTGAATCGGTAGCAGATATTGCAATAATCAGTCCTGAGGCATATGTCGGTGATTTGAGTACAGGGCAAATGACAAAGGTTGATGATTCGGGAAGCGGTGTATGCCGTATTATGCTTGAGGGCAAATATTTGTTTGACGTTATTGACTTTGAGTCGGATTTAAGTAAATACAAAGTTATAATTTTGCCTGATGTTATCCGCGCTGATATTGATTTTGCAAAACGTTTAAGAGAATTTTGTGATTGCGGAGGAAAAGTTCTTGCAACAGGTAAATCTGCACTGTATGAAAACAGCAATGAATTTTGCCTTAATCTCGGTGCTGAACGGATAAAAGAAAATCCGTATAAACCGGATTATTTCAGACCTTTAGAAAAAATAAAAGGTATGGGTGATACCGGATATATAATGTACGGCAACGGCGAGAAAATTCGTTGTATCGGTAACGAACTCGGAATAAGAGAAAATCCTTATTTTAACCGTACAAGAGCACATTTCTGCTCACATCAGCATACTCCAAACAGCTGTGAATACGGCGGTGCGGGAATGACAGAGGGCAAAGACGGAATATATATTGCGTGGAATATATTTGCCGATTATGCTCAAAGCGGCGAATTGCATTTGAAACAAATGGCAATATTCGCTCTTGACAGATTGCTTGACAGCGCAAAGACTTTAAAAACAAATCTTCCTGCACAAGGAATAGTAACTTTGATGAAACAGAATGACAGGTTAATATGTCATTTGCTATATGCAAGTCCCGTAAAACGAGGAAACGGTATAGAAGTAATCGAGGATATATTGCCGATATACAACGTTGAATTAGCTATCAAAACTGATAAGAAAATAAACAAAGTATATCTTGCACCTCAAAAGGAAGATATAGATTTTACTTATGATGATGGCTATATATCAGTAAAATTAGATAAGATAGAGTGTCATCAGATGGTTGTGTTTGAATGAGGGGAAACAAAATGAAAGTGTTAGCTATAGGAAACAGTTTTTCAAACGACGCAATGCGTTATTTACACGGAATAGCAAAAGCGGACGGTGTGGATATGAAAACGGTTAATTTGTTCATAGGCGGTTGTCCGCTTTCAAGACATTATGCAAATATACATAATGACGCGGCGGATTATGATTTTGAATTTAACGGTGTGAGAACAGGCATAAAAGTGTCAATAAAACAAGCTCTTCAAAGCGATATTTGGGATGTTGTAACATTGCAACAAGCCAGTTCGCTTAGCGTTGATTATAACACATATCAGCCGTATCTGAATACGATTGCCGATTATGTACATATTCACGCACCGAAAGCAAAAATTATGATACATCAAACTTGGGCATATGAGCAAAACAGCAAAAGACTTAATGAAGAAATGAAATACAAAGATCAAATTGAAATGTTTGCTGATTTAAAATCAGCATATGAACAAGCCGCAAAGGATATCGGAAATGTAGAAATTATCCCAAGCGGTGAAACTTTTCAGAACCTTATAAAATCGGGTATAGAGAAAATCCATCGTGATACATTTCATTCTTCTTTTGGCGTAGGAAGACTGGCTTTGGGATATATATGGTACGAGATGTTGACAGGCAAAAGCTGTATTGGAAATACTTTTAATGAATTTGATGAAAGTGTCAGTTACAGTGAAATGACTATTGCACAACATTGTGCAAATGAGACTGCAAAAATGTATAGAAAGGTAGACAAAAATGTATAAATTTAATGACAGGGAAATAACATTTAACAAATATAATACACCTACACCATGGATGAATTACCTTTCAAACGGTACGTTTCATACAATGATTTCACAAGCCGGCGGAGGTGTTGCTTTTTATAAATCTCCTCAAATATGGAGAATTAATCATTATCGTTTCTTCCATTTACCAACCGACAGAAGCGGATTTTATACATATATCAAGGATAATGACGATATTTGGTGTCCGACAAACGAACCGTGCAAGTCAAAGCCTGATAAGTGGAGTTCCACACACGGTATGGGATATACAAGATTTGAGGCTGAAAAGAATGGACTTGAAATAACAAGTACATATTTTGTCGGTGAATATGAAAATGCACTTATATGGAATTTAAAAATAAAATCAAATTCTGACCGCAAAATTACTGTTTTTCCGTATGTTGAACTGGGTATGATGGAATTTATGCGTGAATTACAATGGCAGTGCTATAACAAACATCAATTAACTGCTTACAATATGGGTGATATTTTAGTTTATAAATACGGTGTTGAGGACCAACCGCGACCTGACCAAACACCTTTGGTATATTTTGCGACAGATGTACCGGCAACTGCATTTGACTGTGACAGAGATGAATTTGTAGGCTCATACAGAAGTGAAGAAAATCCACAGAATGTTGAAAACGGAAAATGCACAAATTCTACTCTTTACGGCGGCGATCCGTGTTTTGCATTGCAAATAGATTTAGATTTGAAAGTAGGAGAAGCAAAAGAAGTAAATATTTTTCTCGGAACAGCTATGACGGAGGATGCAGTAAAAGCAAGTGTACATCATTGCAGAGAAAAGAATTTCGTTGATAATTCTTATAAAAAGTTGTGTGAATCGTGGGATGACTATTTGAGTAAATTCCAGTGTGAACTACCGGATAAAGATACTCAACTTATGATTAATGTATGGAATCCTTATCAATCCGAACGAAATTTTCAATTTTCAAGAAATATAAGCTATTACGCAACAGGCACATTTCGAGGCGTTGGAGTAAGAGATACCGCACAAGATATTTTGGCAATGATTCCGTTTAACTTACGCAGAGCAAAGAATAAACTTAATTTACTGTTTACACAACAATATCGGGATGGACATTGCAATCATTATTGTTTCCCGTTAGAGGGCTGGGAACCAGTTAAAAGAATACACAGCGATAATCATTTATGGCTTGTAATGACGTGCTATCATATCATTATGGAAGAGGGAACACTAGATTATCTTGATGAAGTAATAGATTTTTATGACGGCGGCAGTGCTACCGTATGGGAACATATTAAAAAATCTATTGACTTTTGTATGAATAATCTCGGTGAAAACGGTTTCCCGCTTATGCTTGCATCTGATTGGAACGATATGCTTTATAAAGTATGCCGTGAGGGAAAAGGCGAAAGTATATGGACAGGTATGCAGTTCGGTACTGTTCTTAGAATGATTGCGGAATTAGCTGAACTTAAAGGTGAAGATAAGCAGAAGTATCTTGATATATATGAATCACAAAAGAAACTTGTAAATGAGAAAGCATGGGACGGAAAATGGTATATTCGTTGTATCACAGATGACGGACGGTATATCGGAAGTGAAAAAGAGCCACAGGCAAAAATATGGCTTAATTCACAAAGCTGGTCTGTTATAAGCGGTATGGGTGAAAACGGACAAACCGCAATGGACAGTGTAAATGAATATCTTGATACGGATTTAGGTATTAAAAAAATTCATCCGTCAATGAAGGACTATCCGTCAAAAGAAGACCCATTAACTTATTACAATAAAGGTTGCGGCGAAAACGGAAGTGTATTCTGTCACGCAAATACATGGGCAATCATAGCGGAATGTATGTTAAAAAGACCTGAAAGAGCTTATAAATATTATCATCAGTTATTGCCTATGGTGGCACAGAAAAAAGCCGGAGAGTGGCGATATAAGGCAGAGCCTTACGTTTATGCGTCTAATATTTTCGGACCTGAAAGTGATAAATTCGGTTTGGCAAATGTATCATGGCTTACGGGAACTGCGGCATGGATGTATATTGCGGTTACACAATATATGCTTGGAATAAGGGCAAAGTGGGACGGACTTGAAATTGACCCATGTCTGCCGAAAGAACTTCTTCCGGCGAAAGTCACAAGAGTTTTCAGAGGAAAAAAATATAATATTACAATAACAAAGAACGAAAAAATCTTTATCAAAGACGATGATAAAAACGTGAACGTAGTTATTTGACACACAAAACAGGAGGACGCTATGAATTTTGAATATATGAAAAACTTTATGGATAGTCTGACGGAATGGATTGTTCCGGGTAACAGTGTCGTTATTTATAAAGACGGGAAGAAAGTATTTGAATACAGTTCGGGATATTCTGACCTTGAGAAAAAAATAAAAAAGACAGGTGAGGAGCAGTTATATATTTATTCGTGCTCAAAGGTGGCAACGGTAACGGCGGCACTTCAGCTGTATGAACAGGGAAAGTTTTTGTTGTCTGATCCGTTATATGAATATCTTCCTGAATTTAAAAAAATGTATGTAAAAGACGGTGACAGAATAAAAGCGGCAGAAAATCCGATAACAATTCGAGATTTGTTTACTATGACGGCTGGTTTGTCATATGCTACAAACACACCTGCATTTGAAAAAGCAAGAAAGCTAACCGACGGTAAAATGGATACAAGAACAGTCATCAAATGTCTTGCGGAAGAACCGCTTTTATTTGAACCGGGTGCAAGATGGAATTACAGCCTTTGTCACGATGTTTTAGCGGTATTGGCAGAAGTAGTTTCGGGAATGAGATTTTCGGAATATATGAAAAAATATATATTTGAGCCGTTGGATATGAATAATTCATATTACCATACACCGAACGATGTTATAATATCTCCGCAATATATATACGAAATACAAGATACGAAGAACATTGTAGAACTTCAGCAAAAAGAACATACAATCGGAGTTGTCAAAAGAGCATACGGCAATGAACTTGTATTCGGTGAGAATTATGACAGCGGAGGTGCAGGAATAATAACGACTGTCGATGATTATGCCAAGTTTGCGGCGGCTTTGGCAAATAGCGGAACAGGACTTAATAATAATCGTATACTTAGCAGTGCCACAGTAAAACTGATGAAAACAAATCAATTAAATGAGGCACAGCGTAAAACTATGAATTGGCGACGTCTTAGAGGTTACGGTTACGGATTAGGTGTAAGAACGCTTATAGATAAAGCAGAAAGCGGTTCAAACAGTTCAATCGGTGAAATCGGTTGGGGAGGTGCGGCAGGTGCAACAATAATTGCCGATACAGAAGAAAAAGTTGCACTTTTCTATGCGCACCATATGTTAAACCCACAAGAAGAATATTATCAGCCAAGGCTGAGAAATGTATTATATTCATGCTTATAATTAATTAAAAACAGAAAGGAAGTAATAAAAATGAAACCAAGAATAGGAATAAGACCGACAATAGACGGTCGTTGGGGCGGCGTAAGAGAAAGCCTTGAAGAAAAAACAATGGCTATGGCAAATGCCGCAAAGGAACTTATTGAAAGTAATGTGCATTATCAAGACGGAACACCTGTTGAATGTGTAATTTCACCTTGTACAATAGGTTCAGGCGCTGAGGCGGCTAAATGCAACGATTATTTTTCAACACAAAATGTATGTGCAACATTGGCTGTAACACCATGCTGGTGCTATGGTTCAGAAACAATGGACCTAAACTCGGATACAGTAAAAGCTGTATGGGGCTTTAACGGAACGGAACGTCCCGGTGCGGTTTATCTTGCCGCAGTAATGGCTGCATTTGCACAACGCGGACTTCCTGCATTTTCGATGTACGGACACGATGTGCAGGACATTGATGATAACACAGTTCCTGAAGATGTTGCCGAAAAAATGATTCGTTGGGCGAAAGGTGCTGTTGCGGTCGGTCAAATGAAGAACAAAGCATATGTGAACCTTGGCAGTGTCGCAATGGGTATTGCAGGTTCATATTGTGATATGTCATTTATGCAAAAGTATCTTGGTATACGAGCTGAATTTGTTGATTTGACAGAAATTTTGAGAAGAATTACTCTTGGTATATATGATAAAGATGAGTATGAAAAAGCATATAAATGGATAAAAGAAAACTGCAAAGAAGGCTTTGATAAAAATGCAGGTAAAAACTTGCCTGACATTATTACAAAATCGAAAGTCGTTTCGGCAGATAAGGATTGGGAATTTATCACTAAGTTTACGTTAATCGTAAATGATATTCTTTACGGAAATCCAAAACTTGCCGAACTTGGTTGGCATGAAGAGGCACTTGGAAAGAATGCAATAGTAGGCGGTTTCCAAGGTCAAAGACACTGGACAGATTGGCTGCCTAACGCTGATTTTACAGAGGCAATTATGGCATCGTCATTCAACTGGAACGGCAAGAAAATGCCTACTCCGCTTGCAACCGAAAATGATACATTAAACGGTATTTCGATGCTTTTGGCAACACTTGTTACAGGTAAAGCACCTGCATTCCACGATGTTCGTACATATTGGTCACCCGACGCCGTAAAACGTGTAACAGGTAAAGAACTTACAGGTAAAGCCGCTAACGGCATTATTCACCTCATTAATTCCGGTGCAACGGCACTTGATTGTACAGGTGCGGCAAAAGACGAGAACGGCAACGGTACACAAAAAGAATGGTGGAATATGACTGATGAAGATATTCAAAATTGTATTGATGCAACAGATTGGTGCAGAGCAGATTATGAATATTTCAGAGGCGGCGGTTTTTCAAGCCACTTCAGAACAAAAGCAGAAATGCCTGTAACAATGCTTAGAGTGAATATCGTTGAAGGTATTGGACCTGTTATTCAGATAGCAGAAGGATATACTTGCAATCTTGATGATGATATTCATGATAAACTTGATAAACGTACAGACCCTACATGGCCGACAACATGGTTTGCTCCGATTCTTACAGGTAAGGGTGCATTTACTGATGTATACAGTGTAATGGCTAATTGGGGTGCTAATCACGGTGTGACAATCGGCGGACACGTTGGTGCTGATTTGATAACACTTTGCTCAATGTTGAGAATTCCTGTAACAATGCATAATGTAGCTGATGAAAAGGTATATCGTCCACACGTATGGTCGTCTTTTGGTACAGAAGATTCTCAAGCGGCAGATTATGCGGCTTGCAAAAACTACGGACCTATATATAAATAATTTTTATAATGTGATATGCGGCATTATGCCGCGTATCACATATATTAAACCAAAGGATGAAATGATTATGTATTGTGATAAGCCTATTATAATATTGCCTGAAAAAATTTCTGTTTTAAGAGATGTCAAAAATCAAAGTATATATACAGACTTTGAACAGTATTCGATATATTATAAAAATATTATTTATCCATACTCTGAAGAATATGATGTTCAGATAGAGTGTGAATTTGGTAAAAATCTTGGTAATTGTTGGCGGTTGGAAGAGTTTAATGACATAGCCGATACTTTTTTGCTTACGTTGAAAATTTATGGATATTACGGCAAATTGCTCACAGAAAAGAGTTGCCGCGTTCAAATATTTGAGAAAAAAGAATATCCGACCGTTAATTTGCTTTGCATCGGTGACAGTATGACTATGGCTGAAACTTATATTGCTCATACTGTGAATAAACTAAAAAATATTAATACAATAGGTTTAAGAAATATCAGTCATAATGTAAATCACGAAGGAAGAGGCGGTTGGACTTGCAGTGCGTATTTTGAAAAATATACAGATGACGGTTGGGGAATTTCTCCGTTCTTATTTCCTGAAGGATTTGACGGTAAAGAATATTACGGTGATAAAAAATTTTATGAATATATGCTCAATTCAAATACAGATT
>NZ_JBKVWU010000047.1:0-15317 GCF_046972485.1 Hominilimicola sp. | reverse complement strand
TTATTTAGAAGTGCCATTTGAAATTCATATTCAAAGTCAGCTACGGTTCTCAGGCCCTTAACAATCACCGTTGCATTTTTGCTAGCAGCAAAATCAACCAATAATCCCGTAAAAGTATCCACTTCCACATTATCCAAATGTTTAGTTACCAAGCGAATCATCTCAACTCTTTTTTCGGCAGAAAAAAGAGGGGTTTTGCTTGCATTGCTTAAAACTCCGACCACCAATTTGTCATAGACACGGCTTGCTCTTTCGATAATGTCAAGGTGTCCGTTAGTTATCGGGTCAAAACTTCCCGGATAAACTGCAATTCTCATTTGTTCTTCTTTCCTCTTAGGCTTATCCCACAAAAGCCGATTTAATTGCTTACATCGTATGATGTAATTTGGGTAGCTGCCGACATTTTAGCGACAAGCTCAATTATGTTTCTTATATACCGTGATATATGTTCTGCCGTACTTTCTCTGTCTGTACATTTCAAGTCCGTCAAAATCATCATGAAAATCAGTTCCGTCACTTTCCAGAACCACTATACCATCCTCGTTTAACAGATTGTTTTTAACAATACCCTCAAGTACAGGTTCGATAAAGTTTTTATTATACGGAGGGTCAAGGAAAATCACATCGAATTTTTCCTTTGCCCTCTCCATATAATCAAAACATGACGTATTAATAATTTCACAGTAATCCGAAAAATCCAAAGAATTTGCATTTTTCTTGATAATATCAATCGAACGCTTGTCTTTATCAAGGCAAACGGCTTTTTTTGCACCGCGTGAAATCGCCTCAAAGCTCAAAGCACCGCTGCCGGCAAACATATCAAGGCACACCGCATCGGGTATAAACGTCTGAATTATATTAAATACAGACTCCTTAACTCTGTCAGTCGTAGGACGAACATCATCACCCTCAAATTCAAAAAGTTTATGTCCGCGTCTGATTCCAGATATTATCCTCATGCACAATCCTCCATATTATTCTTCTATATTCTAACCTACTTTTTGCAAAAGGTCAACAATGTTATTGTTTTTTTTCCTAATTTACATAAAATATCAATCGTTTTGTAAAGGATTTGATACATAGTATACATTAAATGCTAAATTTCATCAATATCTTCCGTAAAGTCAGGAATGTTAATTCCTCTCACATATTCGTTGTTAGGTACAGGCGGTTTATCCATTTCAGGGCCTATATAGAAACCTGTTTGTGTACACTGATTGTAAGCGGTATTTTGGAATGCAACGCTTAATCTGTAAACACTGTCGTGCATAAACGTATAGAACTTGTGGTCTGTAAGATCTGTTGTTGTGTAAATACGAAGTTCCGTATCATCCTCATTTCTCCAAACAGCCTCTTCTCTCCAGTCACCCAAAATATCAGCTTGAATACAAGGTGTACCCTTCTTCCAGTTGTTTGACAGAGTACCCTTAGGGTCAAGAATTGTCACAAGTTTGTTGTTTTCATAATCCCACTTATAAATTTTCGGATAACCGACTGCCTTTTCATCATCAAATTCGTGGTCAAGAAGTTCACGGATAAGGTCGCCGTCCCACCAAATAGCAAAATCTATTGATTCAGGGCCTTTTTCATTGATAAGTTCACCCTCCATTGTGTAGATACCGTCGTCCATTACCCAACACTGATTGCCTTCATATCTCGGGTCAATCTTCGCGCAAAGTCCTCTTGTTGTGTCACGGCCTGTAAACTTACCCCACTTAATCTCGCCTGTTGCAGGGTCACGCACTTCAAAACCGTATTCGGCACTGTCGTGTTCGTGAATTTGGAAGAAGTCAAGGTTAGGTGTTTTCTTTGTGAAGTTACCAAGGTTCATACAGTCGCCGTGTTCAAGGCCTGTTGAGTAAATACCCTTACCGTCATGGTCAACAGCCATTGCGCCGTAAACGATTTCGTCAAGTCCGTCGCCGTCAATATCACCGACACCAAGATTGTGATTACCTTGATTTGTGTATTCGATATTCTGATCCTTGTTAGCAAGGAACTTCCAACGCTTAACAAGTTTATTGTCAATTACGTCATATGCAACAAGCACTGTCGGACAACCGTGGTCATAGTAACCTCTGCACATTACAACGCTTGGATTTTCACCGTCAAGATATGCTACGCAGGCAAGGAAACGGTCAACTCTGTTACCCCAAGAGTCGCCCCATTCACGAACGTTGCCTCTCGGCGGGTCATAATCGACAGTATCCATAATTTCGCCTGTTTCACCGTTGAACAATGTCAAATATTCAGGACCTTCAAGAATGAAACCGTCCTTATTTCTGTAATCCGCGTCCTTGTCACCGATTACGTTACCCTTGCCGTCAACGGTTGCGTCTGCTGTTTTGCAAACAAGTTCTGCCTTACCGTCATTATTAAAGTCATACACCATAAATTGTGTATAGTGTGAACCTGAACGGATATTACGTCCGAGATTAATTCTCCATAGCTTTGTACCGTCAAGCTTGTATGCGTCAAGCAAACATTCACCTGTTATACCCTTGTGTGAGTTATCCTTACCGTTTGCGTCCCAACGAAGAATGATTTCGTATTCGCCGTCACCGTCAAGGTCTGCAACAGACGCGTCATTTGCGGTATAAGGATATGAATTGCCGTCAGGGTCAACAAAGTTTTCAGGCTTGTCAAGAGGAATTGATATATAAGGTGCATTTACAACTTTAACTTCCGCACCCTTTTTCTCAGCCTTATTACCCTTTACGGCTTTGATTGTGTAAACGTCTTCCGGTTTACCGTCTTTGTCAAGATAGTTTGTAGAATCGGTGATTACGTCTGTAATCTTTTCACCGTTTCTTAAAATTATAAAGTTAATGTCCTGTTCGTATTCATACGCATTAAGACGCCAGCTAAGGAATACGCCGTTTTCTGTCATCATTGCAACGGCACCTCTGCCCAACGTTTCCATTTTGCGTTTCTTCGGCTTAGCCTCCATATCTATTGTTACCTCACTGCGTTTTGATATACCGCTTGTCGTAACAGCCTCAACCGCATATACGAAAGGTACATTTGTTATTACTTTATCATCAATGAAATGTGTTTCTTCTGTTTTTCCTATGTACTTGTAAATACCGTAAGGTGCTTTTTGGTAAATGTTGTACCAAACCGCCTCCTTAAATCCGTTCCATACAAGTGTTACGGAATTAGGAGTTTCCTTTGCGTCAAGCTCTGTTATCTCGCCTGCAACGCTCTTGCCGTCAACGACTTCAACATCAATCGTAACAGACTTATCCGAACAGAACTTATGTGCATACAATGCACACACGCTGTATTCAAATTTATCGCATATTGTAACGTCACCGTCAACAAATTCCTCTGTAATAACTTCCTGAACCTTATCAATTTCGTTATTCTTCGGATTTCTGCGTGACACTCTGTAACCGATAACGCCGTCGGCTTTATCCCAAGTCAATTTAACCGAAGCCGTATCACGTTTTGCGATAACGGCACTTTTAACATTCTTAACTTCAATGTCTTGCTTTTGTGCAATATCAATGCTGTTAAGGCAAGTATGCTTACCCATTTCAAATGCAAATTCAATCTTACCGTCAGTAACTGTAACAGGGAACACTCTTTCCACAACAGTACCGTCACTTACCCATACGCCGTATTTTTCACCGTTGACGTTGTAGAATGTCATAACATCGCCTTCGTCAACATAGTCGCCCGTAGAAACGCGTACAATATATTCGCCGTTTTCAATATCAACGATAAATGACTTTCCGCCCATAAAAAGAAAATCTCTGTTTAATTCCTTTTCACCGATTTTTCTTTCGTCAGCCTCTGCGGCTTCCGAAAGTCCAAAACCTTTTTCCTTTGTGTAAACAGATTTTTCAGTCACTTTTGTGTAACCGTCAACAGGCGGTTTCTTACCAAAATCAAAACTTGCCTCTCTCATTTTATCAATTTCCTCTCTAAAATACATTATAATAATTTAATTATACACCAAAATGATGAATTAATAAAGTGTTTTTTAAGAGTTTTTATGTTTTTTTCTTAATTATTGCAATTCATCAAGGCTTTTAAACGTATATCCCTCATTTTTTGCGTAATTTATTATATCTTCCAAAGCATTTGCATTGTCGGAGGACACTGCGTGAAGAAGTAAAACAGCACCGTCATGCAGATACGGCGTAACTTGATTAAACGCATAGTCCGCCCCCTGCTGCATATTTATGTCCCAATCCTTGTACGCAAAGCTCCACAGAATTGTCCTGTATCCCATATCCTTTGCAACCGCAAGCACCCGTTCACTGTATTCCCCCTCCGGCGGGCGCATATATTTCATACTCACGCCGTACATTTCCTCACACATTTTATTCAAATCGGAAAGTTCTTTTTGCTCTGTTTCAACGCTCTGTTTCGGTAAATTCGGGTGATTTACGGTATGGTTTCCTACAATGTGACCGCCATCAATCATTCTCTGCACCAATTCCTGCTGATTTTCAAGATACGGACCTGTCACAAAGAATGCCGCAGGCGTTGAAGTCTGCTCCAAAACGTCCAAAATCTTTGACGTGTAGCCATTTTCGTAACCCTCGTCAAACGTCAGATATAGTGTTTTCGGTGCATTTTCATCTATATAATAGCAATCGTATTTTCTAAGCACTTCCTTTTGTGAATTAGGTATTTCGGGCGGTGCACCTTTCTTGCGTACAAATCCCCAACCAATCCCCTCATTATTCATTTGGTCATATGACACGTTCACCTGTTGTACGTCATTGCTGACCGTATCGGCGGTATTAGATGAACAACCGCTCATCAAAATTGCCGTGCAAAAAATTACCAAAATCACTTTTTTCATTGTTTATCATACCCTTTCTTTATTTATTTTTATTCTTTAATAATAATGTTGATAATATTGTTGAATTTTATTGTAAATTGGTATATAATAATGATATATCAGCTTTTTAGGGGGATTTTAATTATGTCTAATGCAACCGAATTTGAAATGAGACGTCGTGAACGCCGCAGACGTGAACGTCTTAGAAAAAAACGTATCCGTGCGGCTATTATTTTTATAGTTCTTATAGCAATCATTATTGTTGTCGCAGTTGCCGTTTCGATGAAAAAAGGTAACAACGAACAGCAAAATACAAATAATGTATCAATCGAAACAACAGAAAATCCAGAAAATGTCGTTCCGACCGTAGAGCCGGTACAAACAAGTACACTAAATATTCCTCCCGCAACGGAAGAAAACGACCTGCTTCAAATCGTTAAAGATTCAGTACAGGAAAAGCGTTGTTATCTTACATTTGATGACGGTCCTACAGAAAATATAACTCCGCAAATTCTTGATACTTTGAGAAAGTACAATATTAAAGCCACATTCTTTGAAGTCGGTTCGCTTATCGACTCAAACTTTGATATGGCAAGACGTGTATATGAAGAAGGACATCTTATAGCCAATCACTCGGACGGACATAACTATGAGAAATTATATGCGTCAACAGACACATTTATTAACGAAGTAAATACTTGTTTCCAAAAAATTGACGCAGTAACCGGAGGAACTCAAACAATGAAGCTTGTACGTTTTCCGGGTGGCAGCTACAAATCAAGTGCCGACAGTTTTTCACCTGTAAAACAAGAATGTAAAGCAGTATTGAAAGAAAACGGTTATTATTATTGTGACTGGAACGCGCTAAACGGTGACGCAGAGGGTAAAAAGAAAGATGCACAAGGTCTTTTGGATTACCTAAAGTCAAATATGCCGGAAGGTCAAAATGTTGTCATTCTTATGCACGATGCCGCCGCTAAACAAACTACGGCTGACGCTTTGCCAATGATTATAGAATATTTGATTTCAGAGGGATATACATTCCACAGACTTGACGATATTAATTATCAAGCCGCTGTGACAACAATCGCCCCTGAAAGCGGTGAAACAGCCACAGCAACTACTTCAACCGATACAACAAATACAGCAAGCACAACAAATCCAACAAATACAACAGCCGACACATCAAACGCACAAGACGGCAATACACAATCGGCAACAGACGAACCTGTACAAGCACAAAATACCCAAAACGTAACCCCTGCCCCTGCACAATCGGGTACAGCAATTATAATTCAATAAACAAAAAGAACTGCGAATAATCGCAGTTCTTTTTTTGCTAAAATCCTATTCTTTTTCTGTTCTTAATCAATATCGGTACAATAATCGCCGATGCAACCATACTCATACACCACTGTATCGGTGATGAAATAAGCGATACAAGTGCGGTTTCATATCCCATAAGCGGAATTTCCGCAACAAAGTAACCGCCTGTAACAATCACAAGTGCAACAATACCGCCGATTATAAAATGCTTTATATCAACGTGTCTATAAACGATTTTACCGATTGCAAATCCCATAATACCCTTAATAATAAATGTCGGTATACAGAATATCGGATAACCCGAAATAAAATCTGCCAAGCTATGTCCTATCGCTCCGACAATCGCACCCGGTATAGGTCCGAGTATCATTGCAGCCACATAAATTATGCAGTCGCCGAAATGCACATATCCGCCGCCTATCGGCACTTTCGGCACGATAGTAAGCACGCACGCCAACGCCGTAAGCATTGCCACTCTAACAAATTGTTTAGTATTCATCGTATTCCCCTTCTGTAAGTTCCGTCACTGTTTTATCTTCAAGTGATTTCTTTACATTTATAATTCTTTGATTTTCAGACCCTCTGAATTTCAATTTCAAATTTTTCTTTTCCGCCACAAACGCACCGTCAACAAGCACGTCAATATACTTTAAAATATCTTCACATTCTCCGACAAGTTCTTCAAAAGTAAAACCACTGTAACACCATACCGTTTTATTCGGAAAATGTTCCTTTATTGTTTTTAAAATATATTGTACCGCCACGCGATTTTCCTTTTCAAAAGGCTCACCGCCGAGCAGGCTGAAACCTTTTATATACTCCTTATCCATTGCGGTTATAATTTCGTTCATTGTATCGTCCGTGAACTCATTGCCATAACAAAAATCCCACGTTTCACTGTTAAAACAGTCCTTACAGTGACATCTGCAACCGCTGACAAAAAGCGATACTCTCACGCCTGTTCCGTTTGCAATGTCAGTTTTCTTTATATTCCCATAATACATAATTAATTTCCACAGCATTTCTGCCCACAAATAGTAATTAAAAACCTTAACTGCTCTTGCTTGTGGGCTGACAAGGCGTTAAGTGGAAATTATGTCCATGTGCGTTCGCCATAGGCGAAAATCGCACGGACAATTAAATCAAATAACGTGATTTTTCACGTTATTTTCCCTTATTACAAATGCAAAACTCTGCTCTTAATCTCTTTCGTCTTTCCCGTATTCCAAAAATTTTCACCGAGATAACCGCAAGTACGTCTTGTAACATTCAATTTACTGTGGTCTTTATTATGACATTGCGGACATTCCCATTCCATATTGTCATTAATCATAATCTCACCGTCAAAGCCGCAGTCTTGGCAATAGTCCGATTTTGTATTAAATTCGCCGTACTGAATGTTATCATAAATATACTTTACAAGCGTTTCAAGTGCAGGCAGGTTATTCTGCATATTCGGTATTTCCACATAAGAAATCGCACCGCCGAGCGAAATATTTTGGAATTCGCTTTCAATATCGAATTTATCAAAAGCATTGATTTTCTCTCTGACGTCAACGTGGTAAGAATTTGTATAATAACCCTTATCGGTAACATTCTTGATCGGTCCGAATTTCTCATAATCAATTTTAGCAAAACGATAGCATAACGTTTCCGCAGGTGTGCCGTAAAGACTGAAACCCAATCCTGTTTCCTCTTTCCACTTTTCCGCCGCATCACGCATATGATACATTACTTTAAGTGCAAATTCTTTACCCTTACCGCTTGTTTGGCTTTCGCCGGTCATAAGATAAGTAAGTTCATAAAGACCGATATATCCGAGCGACAACGTAGAATACCCATTGTGCAAGTATTTATCAATCGTTTCACCTTTTTTCAAACGTGCTATAGCACCGTATTGCCAGTGAATAGGGCTTACGTCAGACACAACCCCCTCCAATGCTTTATGACGGCACATAAGCGCCTCATAGCAAAGCTTCAAACGTTCGTCAAACAGTTTCCAAAACTTTTCTTCATCGCCCTTAGCCACAAGTCCGATTTGCGGAAGATTTATACTTACAACACCTTGATTAAATCTTCCCTCCCACTTGTACTCACCGTTTTCGTCTTTCCAAGGTGAAAGGAACGAGCGGCAGCCCATACAACTGAACACGTTACCCTCATAATTTTCACGCATTTTCTTTGCTGAAATATAGTCGGGATACATTCTTTTAGCGGAACATTTAACCGCAAGTTTCGTAACGTAATCGTATTTACCGCCCTTTAGACAGTTGTTTTCATCAAGCACATATATAAGTTTTGGGAATGCAGGTGTAACATATACACCCTGTTCATTCTTAATACCGTCAAGTCTTTGACGAAGAATTTCTTCGATAATTCTTACGTTTTCGTCAACGTATTCGTTATTTTCGTCAATATATAGGAACAAAGTCACAAACGGCGACTGTCCGTTCGTTGTCATAAGCGTATTAATCTGATATTGAATAGTCTGTACACCCGATCTTAATTCATCATCGACACGCATTTCAACTATTTTCTCAATATCTTCCCGGCTTAACGTATCCTTGAATTTTTCCTGTGTTTCAGCCATAAACTTGTCGCGGCTCTTTCTTAAATATTTTCCCAAATGTGCCACATTTACGGACTGTCCGCCATACTGATTACTTGCAACCGCCGCAATAATCTGCGTTGTGACGGTACAGGCAACCTGAAAGCTCTTAGGCGATTCAATCATTTTACCGTTCATAACAGTACCGTTGTCAAGCATATCCTTGATATTTATAAGACAGCAGTTAAAAATCGGCTGTATAAAATAATCCGCGTCATGAAAATGAAGTATGCCGTTTTGATGTGCCATTGTGATATGCTCCGGCAACAGCATACGTCTTGTAAGGTCACGCGACACTTCACCTGCTATATAGTCACGCTGTGTAGACGCGTGAACAGTATTCTTATTTGAATTTTCCTCCGCAAGCTCCTTGTTTTCGTTTCTGATTAGCTTTAGGATTGATTCATCTGTTGTATTCGACTTTCTCAAAAGACTGCGTTGGTATCTGTATATCATATACTTTTTCGCAAGTACATACTTGTTGTGTGCAACAAGCGTTTTTTCGATTATATCTTGTATCGTTTCAACGGGAATTACTTCCTTGTCTGTTTTTTCAACGTTTCCTATCGCCTCTTCTATCAAGGCGTCACTGACTTTTTGCGAATTGTCCACCTCAACATTCGCTTTTTTAATGGCGGCTGTTATCTTGTCAGCATTGTATTCAACAATTCTGCCGTCACGCTTTTGTACTTTCACTTTAATAACCCCTTCTCTGTATAAAACACTATATACAGTATTATCGCTCAAAAAAAATATGCAGAAAGCACGTCTTTATGCGTGTTTTATGCAAATCTCAAATACTATGTAACCACTATATTTTGTGTCCTTGATATTTTTGTATATCTATATCTTGTAGTATATTATAGCACAGTTGGATTATAAATGCAATACATTTTATTTTACAAATTGAATACAATATAAAAAAGCAAGCACAATTTTTATGCTTGCTTATCAATATATTGTATTTATATAAAATAATCCGGAATAAAAGTTTCCCTCATATCAATGTAGCCCTTAAAATCTTTTTGCCGCTTGCCGTCTATTGTAAACCTTACGTTCACAATCCCGTCAAGTCCTGTAAGTGAATTGACGATTGAATACACCGTAAGCAGTTCCAAATCACGACCGTCGGGGTGCTTGTCCGCCAATTCCTGCTTTATATCCACATACGCAATCCTATCAAGCACTTTCACCTTTATACCGTGTTTGACGTTCGGAATAATTCGCCTTATTTTCGGATTGTCGTCATATCCCTCAACAAGCTCGTCCACTACTCTTTGTGCCATTTTCTGCGTACTCATCTGCGGTATTTGAGTTTTTACTGGAATCAATCTGAGCATTTGTGCGTCAACGTAATACAGCTTTACCTCTGCTGTTTCCGTATGTGTATTCTGCGATATAACCACAGTACCAAAGCCGATTGCAAGTATTAATAAAAATATAAAGTGTCTTATAAGCGTGTTCTTCTTTAATGTAACTATCTGCAAAACAAAAAACCTCCATACACTGACTTATATACAGTATATGAAGGTTCAATGATTTTTATTACATATTTTTACTTTGTTCCAATGCTATTGCAAGCTGGTCAGGACAAGACGTACCGCGTCCGTTACAGTTTGTACCCTTTAATCTCGAAATAACATCGTCAATATTCATACCCTCAACAAGAGCGCTTATACCTTGCGTATTACCGTTACAACCTCTTGTGAAGTGTACATTTCTGACAACTCCGTCTTCTACCTCAAAATCTATCTGTCAGAACAGACACCCTTAGGCTGATATGAAAACTTAGCCATTATATCCACCTCCAAAATTTTATATTTATCTACATTCTGATTATACAACATTTATTGCTTTTTTTCAAGCATATCTATTGACTATACACCCATTTTTTTATATAATAATATACAGAAATAAATTTAGGAGGAAGTTCAAATGAAATTATTTGTAGATACTGCCAATGTAGATGAAATCAGACAGGCAAATGATATGGGCGTCATCTGCGGTGTTACAACAAATCCGTCTCTTATCGCAAAAGAGGGCAGAGATTTTGTTGAAGTTGTTAAGGAAATCACAACTATTGTAGACGGTCCTATCAGTGCCGAAGTTATTTCCCTTGAGGCTGATAAAATGGTTGAAGAGGCTAAACCTCTTGCAGCTATCAACAAGAACATTGTTATAAAAATTCCTATGTGTGCAGAAGGTCTAAAGGCTGTTAAAAAACTTACAGCTCTTGGTATCAAGACTAACGTAACTCTTATCTTCTCATCCGCACAGGCACTTCTTGCCGCAAGAGCAGGCGCTACATATGTAAGTCCGTTCCTTGGCAGACTTGACGACATCGGTACAAACGGTATGATTCTTATTGAAGAAATCGCTGATATTTTCAAAATTCACGAAATCCCAACAGAAATTATCGCCGCAAGTATCAGAAATCCTATCCACGTTATCGACGCCGCAAGAGCAGGTTGTGACATCGCAACAGTTCCTTATAAGGTAATTGCTCAAATGCTTCACCACCCACTTACAGACAAGGGTATCGAAAGATTTTTAAAGGACTGGGAAACAGTTCCGAAGAACTAATATGATTAAATGACACAAAACACCTCTTGAAATTCAAGAGGTGTTTTTAATTGTATTTATTCATAATCAATTCGTTCAATCTTAAAAATAACAGGTCTTGTACCATCCGAACAACAGGTAATCATCACATTTTCATCTTTCATCCAACCAGCCATTACAGAGCCGCCTTGCAATCCGGTATAAATATAACGTGAAATAGCGTCCCACGCTTCAGAACAGAACGGCAATTTCGGACCACCAGCCACAGTATCGGCATTACCGTTAGTTTTCACCAACGTATTCAGTCCGAGATGCCAAAAGTCGTCTCTGTCACCGTCGCGATAAAAAACAAATTCATCACCGACATTGTAGCACGGACAGACTCCCGAATTCGGATCTGCACAGTATTTCTGCTGTAATTCGGGATATAATTTTTTATCCAACACTGTTACTTTCACTTTATGTTTCATAGCAGTTTCCTCCGTATATTACACTTCCACAGCTATTGCACTGTAATTATCATTGTTTTCTTTTTCGTTTTCGTGCAGGCTTTCGAGCATTTTTTCAAGCCATTCTTTCGGTGATTTAGTTTTTGCGAATGATTTTTCTATATCATCTTCATAAACATATTCCCAAAAACCATCTGTACAAAGTACAAAAGCGTCACCTTTTTTCAAGTCAATCACTTCCGACACATCAAAATTCAAATCATCAATGTCACTTATCGATGACAACAATTTATTTTGATTAGGGCTTGTACGTATTTCATCAAATGTAATTATCCCCTCTTTAAAATCTCTGAATGCGATAGAATGGTCGTCCGTAATCTGCGAAATTCTCTTTTTTGATATGTAGTAAAGACGGCTGTCGCCGGAATGTGCCCACACGGCTTTTTCACCGTCAGTTACCAATGCAACAATCGTACTCGACATATTCGATTTTGTACTCTCTCGTTCCTCACCCAAAACAGACGCCGCCTTTTCGATATATCTGTATAACGCCTTACCCGAAAGTTCAGGTGCTTTTTTAAACGATTTACAAACCGTTTCACACACAATCTCCGACGCAACCTCGCCGAAGCTCTGTCCGCCCAATCCATCGCACACGACAAAGCACCACAACTTATCCGAATTTGCGTAACCTACATAATCTTCATTGTTTTTACGACCGCCTCTGTTTGTCAGTGACACTGCTCTCATAAATTTTTACCCCACATTTATTGATTTCCGTTTTCTTCTGCACTGTTTTCAAAATCAGCTGTATTTTCTGAATTTTCCGCATTATCTGTATTTTCCGTATTACCGTTATCAATGCCTTTCAAAGAATTGATTTCCTCCTGCATAGTGAGCTGTCCCTGCAAAGCCTCATCAAACATAGCTTTTGTCTGACGGTTTGAAACAATAAGCACTATATTCATAACGCATTGAACCAATATTACAGCAGTCAAAATCAATGCCAGCCATACAAGCCCTTTTTCACGACCGCTTTTTACACGTTTATAATCCATCTGTATCACTCCTGATTTTTATACTCTGCAAGAAAGCGTGAAAACTTTCCGACGCATTTTTCGTTAAATCTCACTCCGAGAGAAGTAAGTTTCATAAGTAAATCCGCACTGATTTTTTCTTCATATTCGACCTCAACTTCATAATCCGTTTTATCGAAATATGTCGTTTTATCAAGGCACAATTCCGATCCGTTATGCACAAGGCTGTTTCTTATCGTTACGGCACAGCCCATTTTATAAAGCTCGCCCACATCCTCGCCTGTTATCTCTTTTGCAAGTTCGGCATTTATAATATCAGGTACTTCTTCCGTTTCAAATTCATTTTCTTCGCAAATCTGCAAAGGACTGTTTTCGTTTTTGTGAAGTTTCACCTGTATTTTCGCCACTTCACCTACAACTCTTATTCTTACCATTATACGTTTTTCTCTAAGTATACCCGCTTTATCGGTATAATAATAATTCGTCTGTTCTCTGACCTTTTCCCATGTAAAAGCGTTTAAAATACTCTCATACAGTTCTTTGTCTATCATACTTTTTATCTCTGTTTCCGTCATTTCTGCTCCTTTATATAAACTGATTTCTTTCTTCACTGTATTTGTACCCAATCAGTGACAGTTTATCCTCAATAGTTTTTCTTTCAAGCTCCATATCGTCACACATATCGTCAAGATTTGAATAAAAATCACGAAGTTTTGTGTTGACAAAGCTAAGCAATATAGCAGGATCGTTCGGTATCATATTATCCCTCCAAGTGATCTCTTATAAGTGTTTTTATTTCGTTTTTGCCCTTATGGATTTCATATTTCATTGCCGGTATAACCGTTTTTGAATATCTGATATTTGTGTTCGGTGATGATTCGATTATACAGCTCTCACCGCCGGTTTCCGTAAGGACTTCACAGAATTGAAAATCATTCCTCGCTTGCGCAATAAACAAATCCTTTGTTTTAATGTTGTCCTTATCTCTTGACGCAACCGCAAAACCTGCGTCATACGCAACACAATCATATTCCGAATTAATTTCGTGATTTCTCGTATGACCGAACGATGTCGGAGTTATAACGGTTTTAACGTCAATCCCATTAAACGGTGACCATTCTATTACAACTCTGTCATTTTCAACATTGTATGACTTCAAATGTCTGCGTACCAATACCGCGCCGTCAACAACAAACGTAAGCATACTGTCGCAAGCCGCCTCATCAATGCTTACATTACTTCTCATAACATTAAATCCAAAATGAGCGCTGTATGCAAATTTCAAATATTTCGGCACAATCTGACCGCACGCAAAATCGGTAATTGTTCCTGCCGGATATGCAACACTCTTGCCGTTTCGTCTTGATACAAGCATATCTGCCTCTTTTATAAGTTCAAGTTCGTCAAGTTTAGGCATTTCTTCAATATCGCAAGACCAAAATTCATGGTCGTCAGGCAGCATAAGGAATATATATGCTTTAAGTCCCCAATAAGGTGAGCCGTGTGCATTATAATGCTCTGCCATAAGAAGATTTGAATAATCGTATCCGACAGATAAAATTCCGCTTGTATCGAATATATTTTTTGAAAGCCAATTTTCAATGTTTCTTATTAATATGCCTTTCATAACACCAAGCGAAAACGGTCTTATATCCGCCAAAATACAAGCACCCCAAAACGCCGCTTGTGCAAAACGATATGTGAGTGAACGACCGTAAGGAAGTGCTTCGCCGTCCTCGTCAAACCAATATATGAACGTTTTTGCAAATTCTGTTGCACGTTCCTTGTATATATCGGAACGCTCCTTGTCGTCGTCCTCCATTGCAACGGCATAAATCAATCCGTAAAAATGGAATGCAAAACCAATGTAATAATCCTTTTGTCCATGCAGTCCGTCTATGTACCAGCCGTTGCCAAGATAAAATTCATCTATCCTTGCAATATCTTTGTCCAACTGTTCTTGACTGTATTTTCTGCCGACCTTTTTCAAAGCAACGTTGACAAGCACTCTGAAAAATGTCCAGTTGCTGTCGCAAACTTCCTTGTCATTTATAGAATAAAGCCATTTTTCAAAGTTGTTTTTCGCAGTGGATTTAAGCGGCTCCCATACCTTTTCCGGTGCAAAAATCAAACCGTATGCAAATGCAGCCATTTCAACAAAACGTTGGTCTTTATCGTGGCAATCGCCCCAGTAACCGTCATTTTTTTTATCCGCACCGCTTGTTATACCGGTTATATATAACTTTTCAAACGTTTCATTTTCACCGCCGCCTGCCCAAAACGGCACAAGTCCCCATAGCGGACGTGCAAAAGCCTCAACGTCCGCCGAAAGATTTTCGTACCACGCACTGTGTCTTGCATACTGTACCTTTCCGCCGTTGTAATACTTTTTTATAGGCGATATTATATCCGATAACTGTTGTCTGAAATATTCTTTTGTATACATAAAGCCACCTCTGTCACTTTGAATTATCTTAATATTTTTATTATAGCATTTATTTACCAAAAAGTAAATAAGATAATTGTAAACCTTTGTT
>NZ_JBKVWU010000046.1:0-16148 GCF_046972485.1 Hominilimicola sp. | reverse complement strand
GAAAAAATGTAATAGAATTAGTTAATGAACAGCCGATTAACAAAATTATGAAAAAACGGCTGAATGAAACTTTTGAAAATTTTAGGAGGAAAAATCATGAACAAAACAGAACTTGTAGCAGCAGTAGCTCAAAAGGCTGAACTATCAAAGAAGGACGCTGAAAAGGCAGTTGCAGCTGTAACAGCAGCTATTACAGACGCTCTATGTGCAGGTGATAAAGTACAACTTGTTGGTTTTGGTACATTTGAAGTAAGAAACAGAGAAGCAAGAACAGGTAAGAACCCTCGTACAGGCGAAGCTATTCAAATCGCTGCATCAAAGGTTCCTGCATTCAAGGCAGGTAAGGCTCTTAAGGACGTTGTAAACAACTAATTTAGGCGGTTTTATGATTTTATTACAGGGGTGTCGCATATGCGGTACTCCTGTTTTGTTTTTTAGACAGTCGACAGTCTAAAAAATAATTTTTAAGTTTCATTTAAGGAGATTATATTATGAGAATAGATAAATATTTAAAAGTTGCAAGACTTATAAAAAGACGTTCGGTTGCAAACGAGGCTTGCGACCAAGGCAGAATAACGGTAAACGGCAGAGTTGTAAAGGCGTCGTATGATGTTAAAGAAAACGATATTATAGAAATCAAGATGGGCGAGAGAATTATAAAAGTACAGGTTATGGCGATAGCCGAACACGTTTTGAAAAATGACGCGTCATCACTTTACAAGCCGTTGTCATAAATTTAAAACGAGGGACATATATTTAGTCAGAAACTAAAATCAGATTAAATATATGGAGGCGGTTTAAATGGCTCAAATGTCTAAAATCGAAAAAAGTATTTCTGAAAGCTTTGCGGAAAAGGAACACTCAATATCGCTTGTGAACAGGTCTAAAATGTCGCTTTCCGGAGTGAATGACGTATCTGAATTTTCGGACAGTCAGGTTATGCTGAAAACAAGTATGGGCGGACTTTGTATAAAAGGTAAAAATCTAAGTATAAATCAGCTTAATACCGATACGGGAATGCTTGACGTTAAAGGCGAGATACATTCGATACAGTATGTAAACAAAGGCAAGGACGGATTTTTTGCGGGTCTGTTCAAATGATAAGCCGAGAAGTATATGTATTTCTTGCGATGATTATATGCGGCGGTGCGTTGGCGGTTGTATTTGATATGCTCAGGGCAATGCGAATGGTTTTAAATCCGTCTGCGGTAATAGTTTCTGCAAGCGATATATTGTTTTGGATATTTGCGGCATATGTCATAAGTGCGGCGGCGTGGAATTTCAACAGCGGAATATTTAGGTTTTACGAACCGCTTGGGATAATTTTGGGCGCTGTTTTCTACTTTTTGCTGTTTAGTAAATGGATTTTAAAGCTTTTTTTGTTTATATTTGAAAATATTTTGAAATTTGCTAAGTTTATTTTCAAAATACTCTTGACACCGCCGAAGTTTTTGTATAAAATTTTAATAGTGCCTATAATTGGAGTTATAAAAAATAAACGACGGAAAGGTCATGATACCCATGATGAATGAATACAAAAACTTAATAATAAATTTTGTAAAGGAACATCAAAAGGGACTAAAAATAGCATTACTTGTATTTTTGGTAGGCGGAATGATATTTAAAGGTCTTATGCAAATTCCACAGATAAATGCAAGTAAAGCGGAAGTTGCAAAGCTGACAAACCAAATCGAATACGAACAGGAACGTCAGAAGGAAATTGAAGAATTAAAAGGCAAAGTTAATACCGATGAGTACATAGAAAAAATGGCGAGCGAAAAACTTGGTTTAATCAAGAGCAACGCTAAGGTTTTTGTGGACGTATCGGGTGAACAACAATAAACAGAGAGGAAAAACAAAATAATATGGTTTCAGTAGGTAGTATATTAGAGGGCAAGGTTGTAAGTGTAATGCCGTTCGGTGCATTCGTGGATATCGGAAATAAACAGTCCGGTCTTGTTCACATATCCGAACTTTCTTCAAGATATGTTAAGGATATAAATGACTGCGTAAAGAAAGGCGATAATGTAAAAGTAAAGGTCATCAAAATTGATGAGTCGGGAAAAATCAGTCTTTCAATGAAACAGGCAGAAGAAAAAAAGGAAAGAGCTCCAAGACACAGACAAGAGAACAAAGGTCCTATACGTCCTGCTGATATAGATTGGAGTGCGTCATCATCGGACAGTTTGTCGTTTGAAGATAAACTTTCAAAGTTCAAACAGGACAGTGATGAAAAAATGCAGACATTAAGACGTAATAACGATTCAAAGCGTTCAGGCGGCTACAGCAGAAAGAACACTCATTCATTTTAATAGAATTTTGTAGGCGGAAAGGGTATTTTCCGCCTATTTTGCTATAAAAGCAAATAAGGAGATTCAGATGGAATTATTGAAAAACAACAAGAGAATATTTCCGCTTATTGGTGCGATTATAGTTTTTATACTTTCTTTTTCTGTACTTTATATGGGTGATAATATCGGACTTTCCGATAACGGTGATTTCAGAAGAGTACTGCTTGTAAATAATATGGAATATGAAAACGACAGCAATTATTATTATCTGTTCAAACAGGATTATAAGATGAAAGTCGAGGGTGCGGGATTTTGGGACAAGATAACGTATCTTTGTGAGTCTAACAGCGAAGAAGATATATATTCATCACCGCAGTTTATAATCATAAAAGCGTCTAAGGTTATGAACTTTGTCGCAAACAAAATAACTTCGCGTGATGAAACAACATACAATATTGCGTATTTGGCATTTATATACATACTTATGCTGTCAACGGCGGCATGGGGAATATTTACGTTTTTTGCGGATGAGCCGAGAAAAATGCAGATAGCTGTATTTCTGATATTTGTATTTATATTTTGTGACGCGGGGTATTTGCTGTACTTCAATTCGCTGTACGGAGAACCGCTGCAATATGTGTCGCTTATGATACTTATTGCATTGGGGCTTTTGATATACAAACGACCGACTATACCGAAAATAGCTTGCTTTTTTGTGGCACTGTACTTTTTCGCAGGTTCAAAACTTGCGAATGTGCCGTATTCGGTTATAGTTTCGGTGCTTGCACTTTCTTTTGCGTATTTGCGTAAGGGCAAGTTTTACAGAATAGGCGTGCTTATATGCGTTATTTTGGCGGCGGTTTGTATAACGAATTTGTATATGAGTATTCCGTCATGGATGCACTATGATACAACGTATCAGTCGGTATTTTTCGGTGCGGTCAAGGAAAGTGAAACGCCCGAAAAGGATTTAAAACAGCTCGGTATTGACGAAAAGTATTTACCGCTTGTTAATACTCATGCTTATATGGATGACGGTGAATATCCGATTGATATAACAACAGACGAATTTCAGCACGATTTTTACGACAGAATATCAAAAGCGAATGTTGTGTTTTTCTATTTAAGACACCCTGTAAGGTTCGTAAAGAAAATCGCTTTTTCGATAGAAAACGCGTCATGCTTAAGACCGCTTAATTCGGGTAATTCAGAAACGGTGCTAATGCAGTATTCAAACCGTTTCAGTTTGTGGAGCAATCTGCGAGTGGCGACAAAGTTTTTGTATAATCCGTATATCGTGTTTGCAATGGCGATTATAATGACATTGTATGTTATATTTGTACACATATATCTTGTTAAAAATCATAAAGAAACCGATGAAAAAAGGTTGTATATGATTATGGCAATGTATGTGCTTATAGTCGGATTGTGGATTAATATGTGTCTTCCGATTGTCGGAAACGGTGAGGCGGATATTATGAAACATATGTTCCTTTTTGCAAATTGTATGGACGTGCTTTTTGCGGTAATTATTTTAGGAATAGTAAATATGCAGCTGCGTAACAGGATTGCATCAATAGCGGCACTTGTCGTTGCGGTAGGCGTATTGCAGATTGAGCCGCCTAAGGAAACTATTGAATTCGGAACATATAACGGTCAGCCGCTTAAGTGGGAAGTAATGCAGGAATATGATGACGGCAGTAAGGTTATTGTTACCAAGGATTGCGTTACCGAAAGAATTTTTGATGACGAAAATAATATGTGGGAAACAAGCGATTTAAGACAATGGCTTAATTCCGACTTTATAAGTGAGTTCACAATGGACGAACTTGCAAGAATTGAGCCGAAGGAAAACGAAGTTATGCTTACTTATAACGACAGAGGACTTGCGGTGAGCGGTGATCATACTCATTATTGGAGTGCTACAAGAAGTGAGGTTGCAGACCTTTCGGAAAGTGCGTATAAGTATTACGTTGATGATATGGTTTATATTCCGACACTTGATATGATGAAAACGATAGATGTACGCGGTTCGTATTGGATTTTATGCCCATACGGCTATAATGACAAAATGCAGAGATATATGAAGAATGACGGGTTTATTCTTCATACAAACGTAGATAATATAGATGGAGTGCGTGCGGCAGTAAGAATAAAAGCGGAGTAAATACAGAGGTAACATATATGAAAAATGAAATGAATTTGACAATGCTCACGGATTTTTATGAGTTTACAATGATGAATGGCTTTTTTGCCGAGGGATATAAGGATAAAATTGCATATTTTGATATGTTTTTCAGACGAGTTCCCGAAGACGGCGGTTTTGCCATAATGGCGGGCGTTGAACAGATTATTGAATATATAAAAGAGATTAATTTTACAGCGGAAGATATTGAATATCTTCGGAGTAAAGGGATTTTTAAAGAGGAATTTCTTAAATATTTGGAGAATTTTAAGTTTGAATGTGACGTATGGGCAGTGCCTGACGGTACACCGATATTTCCGGGCGAGCCGATTATTACGGTAAGAGGTCCTGTAATACAGGCGCAGTTTGTCGAAACGATGATTTTGCTTACGATAAACCACCAGAGCCTTATTGCGACTAAGGCAAACAGAATTGTAAGAGCTGCACAGGGCAGAGCGGTTATGGAGTTCGGCTCAAGACGCGCTCAGGGTTACAGTGCCGCAACTATCGGTGCAAGAGCCGCGTATATAGGCGGTGTTGCAGGTACGGCTTGTACTATTTCCGATGAACTTTACGGAGTGCCGGCACTCGGAACAATGGCACATAGTTGGGTACAGCTTTTTGACAGTGAATATGAGGCGTTTTATGCGTATGCGAAGAATTATCCGACAGGCTGTACTTTGCTTGTTGATACTTATAATGTGCTGAAATCGGGTATACCGAACGCAATTAAGGTTTTTGATGAAGTATTAAAACCCATGGGAGCAAGACCTAAGGGTGTAAGAATTGATTCGGGCGATATAACGTATTTGTCTAAAAAGTGCCGTAAAATGCTTGACGATGCAGGTTATCCGGATTGTCAGATAGTTGCGTCAAATTCACTTGACGAGTATATAATTCGTGATATGCTTTTGCAGGGGGCTAAGATTGATATGTTCGGTGTGGGTGAAAGACTTATAACGTCTAAGTCAGAGCCTGTATTCGGCGGTGTGTATAAACTTGTGGCGGTTGAAGATAATGACGGAAATATTATTCCGAAGATCAAGATTAGTGAAAATGTTGCAAAGATTACAACACCGGGATTTAAACAGGTGCATAGATTATATTCAAAGAGCGACAGCCGTGCGATTGCGGACGTTATTACAATGCACGGTGAAACTATCGATAACAACAAACCGTACACAATATTTGATCCCGAACATACGTGGAAGAAGAAAACTGTTACGGACTTTTATTCACGAGAATTGTTAAAACCGATATTTGAAAAGGGTAAGTGCGTGTATGAATGTCCCGACCTTAATGTACTTCGCGAATATTGTAAAATGGAGATTGACGGACTTTGGGACGAGGTTAAGAGATTTGAAAATCCTCATACTTATTACGTTGATTTGTCGGAGAAATTGTGGAATTTAAAGCATACAATGCTTGAAGAATATCAAGATTGACAGAGGTTAAGAAAATAATGGATACGAAATTATTTCATACAGATGATAACGAAATTGCCGAGGCAGGCGAAATATTGAGAAACGGCGGACTGGTCGCATTTCCGACTGAAACAGTTTACGGTTTGGGTGCGTCAGCTTTTGATTCGGACGCGGCTAAGAAAATTTATGACGCAAAGGGCAGACCGTCCGATAATCCGCTTATAGTGCATATATGCGATAAAGGGCAGATAAAGGATATTGCGGAGGAAATACCGGAAAGTGCAAAGAAAGTTATAGATAATTTTATGCCGGGACCCGTGACAATTATTTTAAAGAAAAAATCGGTTGTACCCAATGATGTTACGGCAGGACTTGATACTGTTGCAATACGTTTTCCGTTACATGAAACGGCTCAGAAACTTATAAAAGCGGCAGGTGTTCCGATTGCCGCACCGAGTGCAAATCTTTCGGGAAAACCGAGTCCGACAAAGGCAAAGCACGTTGTAAAGGATATGACGGGAAGAATTGACGCTATAATTGACGGCGGTGAATGTAATGTGGGTGTGGAGTCGACAATCGTTGATTTTACAGGTGAAAAGCCGGTTATATTAAGACCGGGCGGCGTGACGTATGACGATTTGAAAGGCATAGGTCTTGACGTTGAAATAGATAAAAATATATTACATTCCATTGCGGCAGATGAAGTGCCGAAATGTCCGGGTATGAAGTATAAACATTATGCGCCTAATGCGGAAGTAACCGTTGTTGAGGGTGAAAAAGACGCAGTGCAGAGTAAGATAAAGGAACTTCTTGAACAGACCGAGGGGAAAGTAACGGGAGTGCTTACAATGTACGGTGCAGTGTATGATAAAGCAGTGATGCTTTCGGCAGGAAGTACAAATAAAGAGTATGCAAAAAACTTGTTTGCGGCATTGCGTGAATTTGATGAACTTGGCGTTGAAGTGGTATTTGCCGAATTTTCCGAAAAAGACGGCTACGGACTTGCAGTGAAAAACAGATTGTATAAAGCGGCGGCGCAGAGAGTAATCCACGTCTAAAACCGAAAAATCGCCCGCAAGAACCACCCCACAGTCGATGTTGTCGACAGCTCCCCTCAATGGGAGCCTTACGAAAGTCAGCGAATACCCAAAATCCTCTCCTTGAAGAGAGGTGTCACGAAGTGACGGAGTGGTGGCATGGCGGTACAATTAGTAGTGGCAATCATCGGTTGCCCGCAAGAGCCACCCCACAGTCGACGTTGTCGACAGCTCCCCTCAATGGGAGCTTTATGAAAGTCAGCGAATACCCAAAATCCTCTCCTTGAAGAGAGGTGTCACGAAGTGACGGAGTGGTGGCAAAGCGAGATGCGTAGGGGCGATCATCGGTCGCCCGAACAAGTGTGGTGGCATACCAAAATACGAAAGGAGATACGAAATTTATGAATATATTATTTGTATGTACAGGCAACACGTGCCGAAGTGCGATGGCGGCAGCGATAATGGACAAAATCGCTGTTGAAAACGACCTTGATGTATTTATCGAATCAGCCGGAATATTTGCCGAGGACGGTCAAGGTGCAAGTGAAAATGCGATTAAAGCACTTATGAAATACGGCATAGACTTATCAGGCCACAGAACACAGCCTGTAACGGAGGACCTTATAAAGCAATGTGATTTAATCCTAACAATGACAGAGGGACACAAGCAAATACTTGAGCCTTTGGCAAAAGGCAAGGTATACACATTACTTGAATATGCAGGTTCAAGCGGTGACATATCCGATCCTTACGGCGGTGACCTTGAAGAATATGAAGAAGTTGCACAAGAGATTTATGACGCGCTTGTAGACGTTGCGGAAAAAATCGCAGATATGCAAAGTAAAAAGTGATATGAAAAATATTACGATAACACGAATGACAGACGATGACGTTGCGGAAATTGCGGAGCTTGAAAAAAAGTGCTTTGCAGTTCCGTGGTCGGAAAAATCTTTTCACGACGAAATGCAAAACAAACTTGCGGTGTATTTTGTCGCAAAGGATAACGGTAAGTGTATCGGCTATGCAGGTTTTTGGAACGTGTCGGGTGAGGGTGATATAACAAATGTCGCGGTACTTCCCGAATACAGAAAAAACGAAATAGGCAGTATGCTTATCAGTGAAATGATAAAAACAGCCGTTACATTAAAGCTGGAGCTTTTAACTCTTGAAGTCCGTAAAAGTAACATAGCGGCACAAGGGCTTTACAAAAAATACGGTTTTGATATAATAGGTGAGAGAAAAAGATATTACAGTGATAACGGTGAGGACGCTTGGATAATGACGAAAAGCTTTGAACCGTGTGAGGAGTGATAACGTGCTTATACTTGGAATTGAAAGTTCATGTGACGAAACTGCGGCCGCTGTCGTAAAAGACGGCAGAGAGGTTTTGTCTAACGTAATAAATACGCAGATAGCATTGCATAAAAAATTCGGCGGTGTTGTACCGGAGGTTGCGTCAAGACGACACATTGAAACGATTGACGCGGTTATAGACGAGGCATTGGAGGAGGCAAACGTAACATTTGACGATATTGACGCGATTGCGGTTACATACGGTCCGGGTCTTGTCGGTGCGTTGCTTGTCGGAGTATCAACGGCAAAAGCACTTGCGTTTGCACTTAACAAACCGCTTGTGCCGGTACATCACATAAAGGGACACATAATGGCTAATTTTGTGGCACACAAAGATTTAGAACCGCCGTTTGTATGTCTTGTTGCGTCAGGCGGACACAGTCATATTGTGAGCGTTGAGGATTACACGCATCTTGAAATAATGGGCAGAACACGTGACGATGCGGCAGGTGAGGCGTTTGACAAAATAGCTCGTGTGCTTGGTTTGGGTTATCCGGGCGGCCCGCTTATTGATAAACTTGCCAAAGAGGGTAATCCGAAAGCGGTTGATTTCCCACGCGTGAGAATGGATAAAAATTCGCTTGATTTCTCATTCAGCGGTGTTAAAACAGCGGTCATAAATTATCTTCACAAACTTGAACAAAACGGTGAAGAATATAATAAAGCCGACATTGCCGCAAGCTTTCAGGATGCGGTTACGGACGTTTTGTGTGAACACACGATAGAGGCGGCAGAACAGAAAAACAGCAAGATTATCGCACTTGCAGGCGGTGTTGCGTCAAACAGTGCGTTGCGTGAAAAAATGACAAAACTTGCAGGCGAAAAGGGCATAAAAGTTGTATATCCGGAGCCTATACTTTGTACGGATAATGCAGTAATGATAGCCTGTGCGGGATATTACGGTTATCTTGAAAAGAATTTTGCGGATATGACGCTTAATGCGATACCGTCACTTTCATTATAAGGGGACACTAAAAACAGGGACACTAAAAGGAATATTGAATATGGAAAAATTATTTGTTGATTTAGGAAAAAAATCATACGATATACTTTTTTCGGATAGCTTTAACGGCTTTGCAAAAGCAATGTCGGATATAAATGCACCGAAAAAATTACTTGTTGTAACAGACAGTAACGTAGAAAAACTATATGCCGACGAAGTCAATGATTTACTTATAAAAAACGGCTATGATTCAAAAATATACGCATTTACGGCAGGTGAAGAAAACAAGGGTATGGATACAATACTCGGCATATGCGGTGCGTGTATCGAACACGAAATGGACAGAAAAAGTATGATTGTTGCACTTGGCGGCGGCGTGGTAGGAGATATGGCAGGATTTGCCGCGGCAATATTTATGCGCGGTATTGATTTTGTGCAAGTGCCTACAACACTACTTTCACAGTCGGACAGCTCTGTCGGCGGAAAAACAGGTATTGACTTTATGGAAAGCAAGAATATTTTAGGTGCTTTTCATCAGCCGAAACTTGTGTACATAAATGTGGCAACTTTGAAATCACTTCCGAACGAACAATTTGTTTCGGGTATGGGAGAGGTTATCAAGCACGGAATTATAAGAGACAGCGAGTTCTTTGATTATATCGAGAAAAACAGCGACAAGATAAAAACACTTGACAATGAAACGCTTATAAAGATGGATAAGATAAATTGTTCGATTAAGGCTGACGTTGTTGAGCAGGACGAAAAAGAAAACGGACTTCGTGCAATTCTCAATTTCGGCCATACAATCGGTCACGCGGTCGAATCGGCATACGATTTTAAGATGACGCACGGTGAGTGTGTCGGAATCGGTATGGTCGGTGCATCGTATATTGCGTATAAGCGAAATATGATTGATGAAAGTACATTAAATCGTATTGAGAACGTACTTGATATGTACGGTTTTAAAATTCGCGTTGATTTGCCTGAAAAAGAGGTTGTTTACGGCTATATGCAGAAGGACAAAAAGAAAATTGCAGGTAAATTAAAATTTGTTTTGCCGAAAAAAGTCGGCGAGGTTATGCAGACGACTGATGTTTCAAAGGCCGAAATATTCGCTGCATTCGATTATATTACAAAATAAGGAGATTATATATGCTTTGGCTTATTATTGCGGTGCTTATAATTATAGCCGATCAAGCGGTAAAATACTTGGTTGTTTCGGGTATGAATGTAGGCGATACCGCATTTTCGATACTGAATTTATTTGATATAACATATATTCAAAATAAGGGCGCGGCATTTTCATTACTTTCGGGAAAACTCTCGCTTTTGAGTATTATTTCGGTTGCATTTTGTATCTGTGCGGTAATATACTGGATAAAGAAAAAGCCGACACATCCGCTTTTGTGTACATCGATTACAATGATGTTTGCGGGCGCATTCGGCAATGCAATAGACAGAATTTTCAGAGGTTTTGTTATTGACTATATACAGACGTCATTTATAAACTTTCCGGTATTCAATATTGCCGATATAGGTATAACTGTCGGTGCGATATTGCTTGTGGCTTATTTTATTTGGTTTGATAAAGAGGATAAAAATGCAGACGTTAAAAATTAATGCGGCAGAGGAAAACAAAGGCGAAAGACTTGATAAATTCATTGCGGACAATTCGGATATTTCGAGAAGTTATGCGGCAAAATTATGCGAGGACGGTCTTGTGCTTTGCGGAGAAAAACAGCTTTTAAAGAAATATAAGATTTTGGGTACGGAGGAAATAACGATAAATGTACCCGAACCCGAAGAACTTTCTATTGAGCCTGAAAATATACCGCTTAATATCGTATATGAGGACAGTGATGTTATCGTTGTGAACAAACCGCAGGGACTTTGCGTTCACCCTGCACCGGGTAACGAGAGCGGTACGCTTGTAAACGGTCTTGTCTACCATTGCGGTGACGAACTTTCTGCAATTAACGGTGTAATCCGTCCCGGGATTGTGCATCGAATTGATAAGGACACGTCGGGACTTCTGATAGTCGCAAAAAATAACGAGGCACATTTGAAGTTGTCGGAACAGCTTAAAGAACGCAAAGCGATGCGTAAATATGTTGCACTTGTAAACGGCAATATAAAAGAGGACAGCGGCACAATAAATAAGCCTATCGGCAGAAATCCGTCTGACAGAAAGAAAATGGCTGTTGTATTCGGCGGACGTGAGGCGGTTACGCATTTTAACGTACTTGAACGGTTTGGACAATATACACTTGTCGAATGTATCCTTGAAACAGGCAGAACACATCAGATAAGAGTGCATATGGCGTCAATCGGTCACAGCATAGTAGGCGACACGCTTTACGGAATTAAAAAAGAAAAGTTCAATTTAAACGGTCAATTGCTTCACGCAAAAACGATTGGTTTTGTACACCCGCGGACAGGCAAAATGATGGAATTTACAAGTGATATACCGGAGTATTTTGAAAATTTACTCGAAAAGTTGAGAAAAAGATAAACTTTTAATAAATACACTTGCAATTTAGTGACGAAAAAGGTATTATAATATTATATAAAGTTTTAGGAGTGATTACATAATGTTAGAATTGTGTGTTATTTTCGGCGGACAGTCACCGGAACACGAAATTTCAAGAAAATCGGTTACATCGGTTTTAAATAACCTTAATAAAGATAAATACAATATTTCAACAGTAGGAATTACAAAAAACGGTGCATGGTATCTGTACACAGGCGACTATGCAAAGATTGAAAGCGGAGAATGGGAACAGGATACGGAAAACAAGAAGAAGGCAATTCTTTCTCCTGATGCAGAGGATAAGGCTATACTTGTTTTTGACGGCGATAAGGTTACGAAAATTCATCCTGACGTTATTTTCCCTGTACTTCACGGTGAGTTCGGAGAGGACGGAACAATTCAAGGTCTTTTTGAACTTTCGGGAATACCTTATGTCGGTATGGGCGTAATGGCGTCTGCAAACGGTATGGATAAGACTTCATCAAAAATCGTGTTTGCAAGTGCAGATATTCCGCAGGCTGATTGGGTTGTTGTAAATAAAACAGACAACTTTGAAGATAAGATGGATGAAATCGAAAACAAGCTTGGTTATCCTTGCTTTGTTAAGCCTGCAAGAACAGGTTCGTCTGTCGGAGTGGGTAAGGCTCACGACAGAAAAGAATTAAAAGCCGCACTTGAAAATGCCGCACAGTTTGACAGAAAAATACTTGTAGAAGAAAATATCGACGGTCATGAGGTTGAATGTGCCGTACTTGGTAATGAGGACGTAAAAGCCGCAACAGTAGGTGAAATTATGCCGACTGTTGAATTTTATGACTTTGACGCAAAGTACAACGACAACTCAACAGAACTTCAAATTCCTGCCGATCTGCCTAAGGAAACAATCGAGCAAATCAGAGAGTATGCCGTAAGAGCGTTTAAGGCACTTGACGGCAGCGGACTTTCAAGAGTTGACTTTTTTGTTAAGCACAGTGACGGAAGTGTTGTATTAAATGAAATCAACACACTTCCGGGATTTACAAACATAAGTATGTATCCGAAACTATGGGGTGCTGTCGGTATAGAATACAGCGAGCTTTTAGACAAACTTATCGAGCTTGCGGAAAAGAGAGTAAAATAATGGATAACAAATGTATAGGTGTTTTTGATTCAGGGCTTGGAGGACTTACTGCCGTAAAGCAGATAATAAATGAGTTACCGAAAGAGGACATTATATATTTTGGTGATACGGGCAGAGTTCCTTACGGCTCGCGTTCAAAAGAAACGTTGCTTAAATATACAAGAGGCGACATACGTTTTCTTAACACATTTGATGTGAAAATTATAGTTATCGCTTGCGGAACTGCAAGTTCTGCGGCATTGCCTGCGATTAAGGACGAATTTGACGTGCCGATTATCGGCGTAATTGACGCGGCTGTTTATGCGGCGGTAAGAGCGACAAAGAATAAAAAAATCGGCATTATAGGTACGGCGGGAACAATCAAAAGCGGTGAATATGAAAAGCAGATAAAGGCATATGACAGCGAGATGCAGACTTTTGCAAAGGCTTGCCCTATGTTTGTACCGCTTGTTGAAAACGGATATTTCGATACGGAGGTTACGAGAATTATCGTGGCGGAATATCTTGAAGAAATAAGAAATCAAGGTGTTGATACACTTATTTTGGGCTGTACGCATTATCCTTTGATTGAAAAGGTTATAAGAGAATATATGGGTGATGACGTTACACTTATAAATTCGGGCGCGGAGGTTGCAAAGTATTTAAAAAAGAAACTTACAAAAGAAAACCTTTTGCATGACGGCAAGTGTGACGAAAATCAATACAGATATTATGTAAGCGATGATATATCAAGCTTTGAGGAGCTTGGCGGAATTTTCCTTGAAAGAGAAATTAACGGACAGGTGAATAAGATTGACATTGAAAAATACTGATAACGAATATCGTATAACGGTCAGCAACAGACAGACGATTGATTCGGAAACCGACACAATAGAAGAAACGGCTTACGGAAATTACACCGAAAAAAACGGTAAGCAGTATATAACGTACAAAACAGAAAATGATGGAGATAAAATTTCGTCTATGATAAAAATAGACGGCAACGAGATACTTATAAAACGTACGGGAAGTGTAAATTCGTCAATGACATATAAGGTTGATACAAAGAAAGAGTTTTTGTATCATTTGCCTTACGGCACAGTGCCGATGGAGATTGAAACGCAAAGAATAGTATCAAAACTTGATGAAAACGGCGGAACTATCGAGCTTGTTTATACACTTACGGTACAGGGCGAAAAATATTTTAACGATATGAAAATAACGGTAAGTAAGAGGTAGTGCATATGAAGAAGAAATTGACAGCGGCTGTTTTGTCTGTTGTTATGTTGCTTATGTCGGGAAGTGTTTTTGCGGCTGGAACAGAAACAGCGGAAGAATCAAAATACAGCGGTGAATACGGTGCATTTGAACAAATGGCAAAATACGTTGCCGAAAGATATATAGATGATTCACTTACGGAAGAAGAAATAATGAAACAGGGTCTTTCAAAGTTGCTTGAAAATAATGACCCATTGTTGGTGCAGTTGTTGAAGTCAATGCTTGAAAGCCTTGATGATTACAGTGAATTTTACACTCCGGAGGAGTATAAGGCATTTCAGGATAAATTAAATCAGAATTTTTACGGTATCGGTATATCAATGAAAATGTCTGATGACGGTTATGTTGAAATTGTGGGTTTTCTCAATGAGGACAGTAAGGCTGAAAAAGCAGGACTTAAAATCGGCGACAAGATTTGCAAGGTTGACGGCGAGAACGTTACGGGCTGGAGCATATCCGAAGTGCGTAACAAAATAATCGGCGAAGAAAATACAAGCGTCAGAGTTTCCGTGCTGCGTGACGGGGAAGAACTTGAATTTATAACAACGCGTGTTGCGGTACATGAAAATTCCGTTAATTCGGCTGAATTGAAGGGTAATATAGGTTATATTCAAATTACAACCTTTAATTCGACAACTACCGATGAATTTACAGATGCACTTGATTGGATGCGTGAAAAGAATATTAAGAAGATAATTCTTGATTTGAGAAATAACGGCGGCGGTCTTGTATCGTCATCAGTTGAGATTGCACAGCAGATTGTTAAAAAAGGTAAGATAATCGACGTTAAATTCAGAGATACAAAGTATAACGTTACATATGAATCAAAGCTTGATAAGCCTGAATTTGACTTTGCGGTACTTGTAAATGAGCATACTGCGTCTGCGTCTGAAATTCTTGCAAGTGCAATTCAAGATTCCAAGGGCGGTACTCTTATCGGAACAAAGACTTTCGGTAAGGCGGTAATTCAAAATACATATCCGCTTTCAAACGGTTCTGTTTTTAAACTTACAACAGGTCAGTATGTGACAAGAAACGGTAAGGAAATAAACCATATCGGACTTACACCTGATGTTGAAGTTGAAAATACCACAGACAGAATAGATACATCAAAGTATACGCCGTTTGATTATACAACAAAACAATCATACGGTAATTCGTCCGATAATGTAAAAGCTGCAAAGGAAAGACTTTATCTGTTGGATTTCTATAACGGAAATACGGACAGTGATGTATTTGACGATGAATTGAAAACTGCGATAAAGGACTTCCAAAAAGCAAATGATTTGCTTTCATACGGAGTCCTTGACATACCAACTCAAAAGAAAATTGAAAAAGTTTTTTCAAAGATTGAAGTGACAACAGACAATCAGTTTGAAAAAGCATACGAATTGATGGGCGGAAATTTAGAAGATTTGAATTAGACATTACTTAGACAACAGAGCAAAAAGCTCTGTTGTTTGCGTTAAAGACTAAAAATATTCCCATAGACATTTTGGAATAATTAAAATTACTCTGAAAAGAATATAGTTAGAGTATTAAGAAATGTCCGGAGGAATAGATATGAATAGTGTAATAATGATAACACAGTTTTTCTTTACACTTGTTATAGGAATGTATTTTTTCACAAAGCTGAGGAATGAAAAAAGCGACAGTGAAACCCTTGCAAACAATTCAAAAAAAGAGGCTGAACACCTTAATTGTATGCGTCATATACATTTATCTGAACCTGTGACGGAAACGGCAAGACCTAAAAACGTGAATGAAATAATAGGTCAGGACGACGGAATAAGAGCGATAAAAGCGGCACTTTGCGGTCCTGACCCACAGCATATTTTGATATACGGACCGGCGGGTGTCGGCAAAACGGCGGCGGCAAGAGTGGCGTTGGAATGTGCAAAGAAAAGTAACGGCACACCGTTTTCAAAAAATGCGAAGTTTATCGAAACAGACGCAAACATCGGTGTACAAGGGGTACAAACAAGATAAAATAGAAATGAGGGGCGAT
>NZ_JBKVWU010000045.1:8609-16207 GCF_046972485.1 Hominilimicola sp. | reverse complement strand
GACTTTGGAGGAACTTTATGATTTTTTCTCTAAAAATACTCAAAAATTACATCGCAAGATGTGATTTTTGGAGCTGGCGACATTTTGTCGCCAGGCTCGTTATTTGTTGTATATCCATATACGGGTTCATTTTGTCGTTCCATATATAAACCGATATTTCTGCATTTTTCAGTTCATTCGGTATTGTAAATTCTGCCGTTAAATCATCATTTACGTTCACCGTTTCAACTCGTTTCAAAACATCATTTTCTTTGTATACAACATACATTTTTATATTTTCCGCCGACACTTGCTTGTCTAATATAATTTTCGCATTAACCCTGTCACCATCTTTTGTAAACTCAACTTTGTTGCTTACAGTCGGTGCCGCCGTCGGTTCGGCTGTTGGTGTTGCTGTCGGTGTCACCGTTGGTTCGGCCGTCGGCTTAACTGTCGGTGTTGCCGTCGGTTCAACTGTTGGTGTTGGTTCAACTGTTGGTTCGACTGTTGCTGTCGGTGTTGCCGTTGGTTCGGCGGTTGGTGTTGCTGTCGGTGTCACATCTCCGACAATCAGTCTAAAGCTATGTTCAACATTTCCGTTTGCGGTCGGTGCAGTAACTGTCACATAATACACGCCCTCTGCAATATCATCCATGTATCCAATCGTTGACGAATATTTCGTCACACTTATATTGTCCGTTATCGGTGCAAAGCACATATTAAGTTCCTTAAAATCACCCTCATAATTCCCGTCATCTGTCAATGTCGAATTTCTCGGGCCGTACGTTTTACCATTATACGAAACAGTATAAACAAGCGGTACCATACTTATATCATAAAAACCGCTGCCCTCAAATTCCGTTTCAATCGGAATATCAAAATAGCCTTGATTAACTTCAAGTGAAGTGTCATTAAACTCACTTCCTGTTATCCCAAAACTTTTCAAAACAACAGATTCTTCCGTTTTACTGCTCGTCTTAAAGCCGTCCACCGTCTTGTCAAGCGTCATATCAGATTGAGTAGCATACGGATTGAAAGTAAAACTTCCGTCACCCTTTGATGTCTTAATATATAACCTGTCATACTCGGCAATACCCGAAGAATTTACTCCGCCCGAAGTTTGAAATTCTGTCACACCGCTTAGTGTACCGTTTACCGTAAGCAATCCGTCCTTTGCCAAAACAAGTGTACCTCCGCCGTAAAAATCATTTACACTGCATTCACCCAAGTTTGACATATCCAAAATTCCGTTTGAATTAATCTTTACGTTGACATCGTCATTAATCTCGGTAAGCTCAAGCATTCCGCTGTCAACCGTAAGCAAACCTATATTTTTCATTGCACTGCTGTACTGATACTCCGTTACCACACTGACATTTGCTCTGCCGCTACCGCAGTCGCCGTCAATCTCACAAATAGGACTGTTGCTCAAATTAATATTCACATTGCCCATCACACCGTACACTGCCGAACCGGCAGTCGGTGCGGTCGGCTCATTATTCGGATCAAGGAAATTATCGGAATTATAATAACCCTCTTTTGCTCCGCAAGAATACACCTTACCGATATTTTTACCCGTCACACCGTTTATATCAATTTCAACATCTTTATCAAAACTGCCGTTGATACTTCCGGCATAGATATTTCCGAAATGCGTTTTATTACCGTTTAAAACTATCTTGCTTTTTTCTCCGACCGTCGGACTCAGGCTCACACCGTTTTTGTCGTACAACGTACCGCCTACAATATGTACTTCCCTTGTATTTTGAAAATATGAAACATTGTCAAGCGTAAGTGTATATCCGTTTGCCGCAATCAGTGCGTGATTGCCGTTTACAAGCGACAAAACCACATTTTTAAAACTCACGTTTCCGCCCAAAACCACACCCGCTTTGCGTATTGAAATCTCCGGTGCGGTATCGCTTTTTGAAGTGATTGTAACATTTTTGTTTATTACAAGCGGTTTATCGTCACTGCTGTTTACAAATGCGCCTTTTTCGCCGACACATATTGTACCGCCGTCCTCAACGGCATTTAATGCATCCTCAAACATATTATAAGGCGATTGTTCCGTTCCGTTTCCTGTGCTCGAACTGTTTCCGCCGGTAAATTCGGTGTACACCGTATTGTCACTTACCGCCATTACTATCGGCGGACAAAGTACTATACAAAGTATTAAAATCAATATGTTTTTCAGTTTCATTAATTCGCCCCTTTTTTTCTTTTTTAGTAACATTATACTATTAAATCCGTCTTTATACAAGTTTAAATCTGATAATTATAATTATCCGGCAACCTGTACTGTGACGGAACAATGCCGTATTGCTTTTTGAAAAGTTGCGAAAAATATCCAACGTCCTTATAATCAAGTCTTAATGCGATTTCGGTGATTTTCATTTCCGTATTTTTCAGTAACCACCCTGCACGTTTTAAGCGTACAGTTGTGATATAATCCACAAAGCGCATACCTGTCTGTGTTGCGAACACCGTACTTAAATACGAACTGTTCATATACAGCTTAGACGCAATAGTCTTTTGTTTCAGGTCACTTTCCGGATTGTTCAATATGTATAATATAACATCCTGCATTTGCGGATTTTGAACTTTGGGATATAATTCCCACACTTCGTTTGCAGTTTCGATAACCGCCCTTTCGGCGTCCTCGGTTCTCTCTATCCCCACATACTCCTTGACATCAATATGCGGAATATACAAATCAAGCCATTCGTTTTGCTTGAAAAGTTCGTTTACAACATTGTCGTATGTGCTGATAACCGCATTTTCCGCAAGCACGTTATCGGTAGCAATATTGTATATATCAGTGCGTGTATCGGCAAGCTGTTTTTCAAGATTGCCGCCGTGCTGTTCTATACAACTGAGTATTTCTTCGGAATGATAAACTTCTTCCTTCTTGTCAGTTCTGTTCTCTATGCGGTCGAAAATCGAACAGAACGACTTTTCAGTCAAAGGCTCTGTAAGATAATCAAACGCACCGTAAATTATACCCTGTCTTGCGTTTTCAAAATTCGGCTCACTGCTGAAAAGCACCACGCACGAACACAGCCTTTCACCTCTGATGTGCCTTAAAAGCTGAAGTCCGTCCATTCCGTCAATATCCGTTTGCATGACTGCCAAATCATAGTGCTGTTTTCTAACCTCATCATAAGCCGCCGCACCGTCTTTTGCGACCGCCGATATTTCAAATCCCGAATTTTCGCCCCAAATATTCATTCTTTTTATCTTTTCAGAAATATTTTCATCCTTAAAAACAAGCAATACCTTGTACATATAATCCCCTTCTCACACCGTATTTTTATATCATACTTATCCGATAGGTTTAATCATAACACATATTTTTTTTATTGTCAATTTAATATAGGAAATTTTTTTAATTTTTTTGTATTGTCATTTAACCGTATATATTATATAATTTTATAAAAACAATTTTTACGAACGGAGTTGTTGTTTTATGGAATTGAAGATAAAGAAAATATTTTTTAAATCATATATATTAAATACCGAAAATCAAACAGAATTTATAATAAAGAAAAACCTGAAAACATATGGTGAATATTCTGTCTGTAACAGCAGCGGTGAAATTGTTTATTCCGTAAAAATCGACCCTAAACCGCTCGACAAACGCATTAAATACGTCTTTACCGAACACGAAACACAAAACGAATTTTACGCATGGGCAGACTACAAATGGAACGACACCGAAACAAACGGCTCTGCTTTAAAGAAGCTTTACGATATTTTCGTAACACCCCCGATTGAATTTTATATTGAGGCTGAAAGCTTTTTCGGTGAACTTTGTATAAGACGAAGTAAATTCAATAAATTCGATATTCTGATAAATAACAAACTCAAAGGTTTGATTACAAATCACAAAATTTCATGTGATGAAATCGACGATAAAGCACTTCTTGCAATGCTTTACGTTTTTTCAAAATTTGTTTCGGATAATGAAAAAGAACTTGTTTCCGCTAAAATTATGTAATACAAAAGGCTGTCGGCATTTCGCCGACAGCCTTTTCTGATTATATCCAAAACCGTTATGGTTTTGGATACTTTATTTTTGGGAGTTTGAGGTGCTAACCTCATTAAAAATCATTTCTGGCGACATGTGCGGCAGAAATGGCTTAAAATCTAAAGTTTCGACTTTGGAGGAACTTTATGATTTTTTCTCTGAAAATACTCAAAAATTACATCGTATGATGTGATTTTTGGGATGGCGACACCGTCGCCATCCGTTTTGTTTATTTTACGGTAACTTTTCTGTATGTATTAAAGTTTAACCATTTTTCAAAGAATTTGTTTTCGTCATCTCTTGTTGCATATTCCCTAAGGAAGTTCACAACTTTTTCTCTTGAATCAGCCTTAATTTCAAAACCGCGTCCGTTAATGACAGGGTAACCGTCGTATTCATAATTCTTTGTTTCGATAATATCGCCTATCTTCTTATTTCTGACTTTAACCGTAACTCCGTCACGAAGTACAATTATATCAAAGCTGTCAGGATATTTATAGCTTTCACCCTCTGTCGGAATTTTGTCACCGACAGTATAAGTCTTGTCAACAGGTTGATATTTAAGTACTGACAAGCTCTGTGGATCGTAATAGAATTCTTCAAAAATATCGCCTCTTGCCTCAAGGTTTTCAAACTTAAACGATGCTCTATCCGCGAAAGAACCGCCCTTTTCTTTAAGTTCGTCAACAACACCGCAAGCCGAAGTCATATTTGTCACACGGTCGATAAGAATTAATTCACCGAGTGTTCTGTGTTCTTCAAACAAGTCTGCAACAACAGCCTCTGTAAGCAAAATTTCGCATACCGCAATACCGTTTTTGCCTATTGTTTCCGCATTGATATGCTCACCAGTATTAACGTCAATCGCATAATCAATACCTGCGACTATACCTGCGATTGTCTTTGTACCAATCTTTACAAGATAGTCTTTTCCGACTGTCAAAGGCTCATCGTCCATCCACAAAAGTGACGCTGTAAGACGCTTATAAGGTGCAAGGTTTGTACCCTTTACAAGCACACAACCTCTTGAAACGTCAACTTCTTTGTCAAGAGTAATTGTGACAGGCTGACCTTTAAATGCAGTTTCTGACTTTTTATCTCCGACATAAATTTCTTTTACATGAGCACTTTCATTGCTCGGCAATGTTGTAATCTCGTCACCGACATTTATGCTGCCCGATTCAATCTGACCTTGAAAACCTCTGAATGTGTGGTTCGGTCGGCAGACTCTCTGTACAGGGAGATAAAATCCCTGTTCTGCATTTTCTTCGCTTATATCTACATTTTCAAGATATTCTAAAAGCGGTTCGCCGTCATACCAAGTGATGTTTTCCGATTTAACCGTTACGTTGTCACCCTCTGTTGCAGACAACGGAATTATCTTAACGTTTTCAAGTGACAATTCGTTTTTCAATTCTTCAATCTGTCCTACGATTTTATCATAAGCATTTTTATCATACTTTACAAGGTCCATCTTATTTACAGCAAACACAAAGTAACGTATACCCATAAGCTTACAAATTCTCGCATGACGTCTTGTTTGAACAAGCACGCCTTGTGACGCGTCGATAAGAATTACAGCCAAGTCCGCAAATGACGCACCTACTGCCATGTTTCTTGTATATTCTTCGTGTCCGGGTGTATCGGCAACGATAAAGCTTCTGTTGTCGGTTGTGAAATAGCGGTATGCAACGTCAATCGTTATACCTTGTTCTCTTTCGGCCATAAGTCCGTCAAGTAAAAGTGAGTAGTCAATCGCTCCGCCTCTGCTGCCGACTTTACTGTCAAGCTCCAACGCTTTCTCCTGATCGGCATAAAGAAGTTTTGAGTCGTAAAGGATATGTCCTATAAGTGTTGACTTACCGTCGTCAACGCTTCCGCAAGTTATAAATTTAAGTAATCCGTTCATATTAAAAATAACCCTCCCTTTTTCTGCGTTCCATGCTTCCTGCCGCCTCATTGTCTATAACTCTTGAAGTTCTTTCGGAAGATACCGCACTTAGTGTTTCTTCAATAATTTCGTCAAGCGTATCGGCAGTCGATTCTATACCGCCTGTAAGCGGATAACAGCCAAGTGTTCTGAATCTTACCGATTTGTATTCAGGCACTTCTCCCTCTTTTAGAGGTAATCTGTCGTCATCAACCATTATAAGATTACCGTCACGTTCAACAACAGGTCTTTTTGCCGCGAAGTAAAGCGGTACAATATCAATCTTTTCACGCTTGATATACTGCCAAATATCTTTTTCTGTCCAGTTTGAAATTGGGAATACTCTCATACTTTCGCCCTTGTTAATCTTAGTGTTGTAAAGTTTCCACATTTCAGGACGTTGATTTTTAGGGTCCCAAGCCTGTGCCTCATTTCTGAATGAGAAAATTCTTTCCTTTGCACGCGATTTTTCTTCGTCACGTCTGCCGCCGCCGAATGCCGCTGTAAAGCCGTACTTTGTAAGCGCCTGCTTTAATGCCTGTGTTTTCATTATATCAGTATAAGCCGCACCGTGGTCAAACGGATTGATACCTTGCTTTATACCTTCCTCATTTGAATACACAATCATTTCAATACCGAGTTTCTTTGCGGTATCGTCACGGAATTTAATCATATCCTTAAACTTCCAAGTTGTGTCTATGTGCATAAACGGGAACGGCGGTTTTTCAGGATAAAACGCCTTCATTGCAAGGTGTAGCATTACTGAACTGTCCTTACCGATTGAGTATAGCATTACAGGCTTTTCACACTCTGCCGCTACCTCTCTTATAATATATATTGCTTCTGCTTCAAGCTCATCAAGATGTGATAATTCACTCATTTAGTGTCCCTCCTTTTAGTGTCCCTTAATACTTATTTGATTCTTTTCTGTCTATGTCTATTTCGGAAACCGTGCCGTCATATTTTTCAATTACCCATTTCAAAATATCTCCGTTTTCCTCTGTATGTACCTTACTTCCCATACCGCCTATATCCGCACCGAGATAAAACGATATTGCGTGCATAGGACATTCCTTGATACAGGAAGTACAGCCCCAGCAATCTTTCGGGTACTTTATAAATGCTTTATTATCTCCGTCCTTTTTTATAAGACTTCCCGGACATACCATACAGCATTTTCCGCAACCTATACATTTGCTTTTATCAATCATTATGCTCATATGTTCTGCCCCCTTCCACAAGGTCACGAAGTATAATTTCTATTTCACCGTCTTTAAGACGTGAATTGACGTATTTGTTAAAGTTTTCGTTATCCTTATTCGGATAATCAAGATTTTCCGCAAAACTGTGCCAGCGTGTTTCCTTTCTCGCTTTGAGATGTGCTATAACACTTCTTGCAACGACAAGTCTTTCACGAAGTTCGTATATATACATAAGCTCCTGAAAATCTTCTGCGTGAAGTTTTTCTGAAAGCTGATAGATTTGACGAATTTTCGTATCGGCTATGTCAAGCTGTTTTTCATTAAAGCGATAATTTGTCTTGATACCGCCTGCATACGAATCCATAACGGTCTGCATTGCCTCTTCAAGCTGTTCTGTCGTGAATGTTCCGTCAGTGTTTCCGTAAAGGAAATCTGTCACTTCCGATAGGTGACGTTC
>NZ_JBKVWU010000045.1:0-8599 GCF_046972485.1 Hominilimicola sp. | reverse complement strand
GTTCAATGTCGCTTTCGTCAATCGCACTTATTTCGCCAAGTTCCGAAATTGCGGTAAGTGCCGCAATTTCGCCCTCTGCCAAAGCACCTGTAACGTATTTCTGCGGACAACCGCCTGCAACGTCACCTGCGGCATACAAGCCTTTTACGGTAGTCCTTCTCTTTGTATCCACCCAATAACCGCTCGCGGTGTGACCGCCTACAATATAAGGCTCTGTACCCTCTATTTCAACATTTTGCTCCGACGGATTTTTGCCGCTTTCAATCCATTTAAGAGTCTGTGACGGTGCCATATTCAGATAAGCCTTTTTCAAATCCTCGCTTGCCTCTTGGGATATACCCTCTGTACGAAGATAGCAAGGACCTCTGCCCTCAATATTTTCATTCACCGTTCCGTACACTCTCTCGGAGGTTGTAAGACCGTATTTTGTTTCGTAAACCTCTCCGAGCGAATTTATTTGCTTTGCACCCGCACCTTGTGCCAAAGTACCTGTCGGGGCGATTGTATCTTTACAGCGAAGTGCTATAAACCGCATTTCAAATGTCGTCATTTCCGCACCGGCTTTTATGCCCATTGCATATCCTGCACCCGTATTAAACGGCGGATACCACATTTTATGACGTGAAAATCCGGGATTATTCGGCTTGTAAAGACCTGCCGCACCGCCTGTTGCGATTATAACCGCTTTCGCTTCGATTATGTAAAACGTATCGTTTTCAATACCTATACCGTATGCACCCTTTATCCTGTTACCCTCAACCGCATAATCAATAATATTTACACGATTAAGCACCGATACATTTTCTTTTTGCAACGCCGCCTCTGCCAAAATAGGCTTTATATTTTCACCGTTGATTTTAAGGTTTCTGTTACCTCTTGTCACATACTTTCCGTTTTCGTCCTTCAAAATAACAAGTCCGAGTTTTTCAAGTCTGTCTACGACTTCATTCAGCTTTTCGGACATTGTAAGAAGTAAATCTTCTCTTACAATTCCGTCCGCGTCCTTTTTTGCATAATCAACGTAATCCTGCGGAACACGTCCCTCTGTTATGTATGCGTTAAGTGCATTGACGCCGGCGGCAAGACAGCCGCTTCTCTTTATATGTGCCTTTTCACATATAAGCACCTTAGCGTCGGAATGTTCTGCGACAGTAACCGCCGCATAGCAACCGGCAGTACCGCCGCCTATAATTAAAATATCTGTTTTTAATCTTTCGGTTTTCAATATATTTGTCATATAAACACCTCTTTTATCAGATTACCAATGAATCCTCCGAAATTGATTTATTGTCAAGCAAGTATGCCTTATCGCCTACCGTAACAAATATTCTGTACAAGAATACGTCAACTTCTTCACCGACTTCAATCGCCTGTTCGTCAAGACCGCGTCTGGCTTTAAGTTCCGTACCGTCCACGTCTACGACTACTTCTATACTGTCGCCTCTGAACAATACATTTTTCGTAACTCCGTGAGATGCGGAGCTTTTGTATTTCTGTACTTCGTTTTTCTTTGTCACTTTAACAAATTCAGGTCGTACGATTGCTTTTTCGGCATTTTCAATATGCTCAAAATTATGAAACTTTGAATAATCATCAACGAATGTTGTTTCTCCGAAAAACGATGCCGTAAATGCTGTTTTCGGATTGTGATAAATTTCAATAGGTGTTCCCGTCTGTTCAATTCTACCCTTATTTGTTATTATAATTTCGTCTGCAACTTCGATTGCCTCATCTTGGTCGTGGGTTACGAATATACTTGTAACTCCAAGCTTTTCAATCATTTCTCTAAGCCAGCTTCTAAGCTCTTTTCTTACCTTTGCGTCAATCGCCGCAAACGGTTCGTCAAGAAGTAAAAGCTGTGGATTAGGTGCAAGTGCTCTTGCGAATGCCACTCTCTGTCTTTGACCGCCCGAAAGCTGACTCGGATAACGTTTTTCCAAACCCTCAAGACCTATAAGTTTAATAAGCTCTCTTACTCTCTCGTCTATCTTCTTTTTATCGGCTTTCTGAACTCTAAGACCGAATGCGATATTATCATACACCGTCATATACCGAAACAATGCGTAATTCTGAAATACAAAGCCAATCCCTCTCTTGCTTGCCGCAAGGTCGTTTACTCTCACACCGTCGATTATAATATCTCCGCTGTCGGGAGTTTCAAGACCCGCAATCATTCGCAGAATAGTTGTCTTACCGCTGCCGCTCGGTCCTAAAAGACCGATAAGTTTACCCTTTTCAACGCCGAAGTTGACATTGTCCGACGCTTTATAATCGCCGAAGTTTTTATTTATATTTTTTAATTCAACGTACACTCTATTCCGCCTTCTTTCCTTTGTATTCAACAATACTTCTGATTATCAAAATAATCACTGCCAAAATCACAAGTATTGACGCTACCGCAAATGCCGGTACATATTTATTGTCGCCGAAAAGTATTTCAACCTGCAACGGAAGCGTATTCGTTTTACCTCTCAAATGTCCCGAAAGTACTGATACCGCACCGAATTCACCCATCGCTCTTGCCGTACAGAGTACCACTCCGTAAAGCAATGCCCATTTTATATGAGGGAATGTTACTTTTCTGAAAATCGTAAATCCGCTTGCACCCATAAGTGCCGCCGCTTCTTCCTCTGTCCCCTGTTCCTCAAGTATCGGTATAATTTCTCTTGATATAAACGGAAACGTTACAAATATCGTTGCCAATATAATTCCCGGTACGGCAAACACTACTTTTATACCGGCTTGCTGTAAATAAGGATAAAGCACGCTTTGTCTGCCGAATACCAATATGAATATCAAACCTGCTATAACGGGTGAAACCGTTACCGGAATATCAATAAGAGTTGTCAAAACCTTTTTGCCTTTAAACTGGAACATTGTCAAGAACCATGCCGCAAACAGTCCGAAGAATGTGTTTACAACAAGTGCCGACAAAGTCGCTTTTGCGGTAAGCTTTACCGCGCTTATCGTATCTTTATCAGTTATGTACTGAAAATATTTTCCTACACCGTTACGAAGTGCAACGGATATAACCGTATAAAGCGGAAGAATTAAGAATACAAATGCGAATAATACGCTGACGGCAATCAATATCCATTTAACAACCTTACTGCCTTCATTTTTCTGCATACTATCTTCCTCCTTTTAATATTTTTGTGTTTCTCGCCTGAATAAGATTTACAATAAACAATATTGCAAATGAGAATGCAAGCATCACAAGTGCTATTGCCGTTGCACTGTTATAGTCAAAGTCCTGTAATTCCGACATAATTATAAGCGGTGTTATTTCCGTTTCATAAGGCTTGTTGCCCGCTATAAAAATTACACTGCCGTATTCTCCTATACATCTTCCGAGTGCCAAGCCAAAGCCTGTAAGTGCGGGAGGAATTATTTCCGGTAAAACTACTTTACGAAATATCGTTCCTCTGTTTGCACCAAGCGCTCCCGCCGCTTCTTCATATGACGGATCAAGTTTTTCAAGTACAGGCTGTACCGCTCTTACAACGAACGGTATGCCGATAAATATAAGTGCCACTACAATTCCGATTCTTGTATGTGCAATCTTTATACCGAACGGTGCGAATAATTTTCCTATAAGTCCTTCTTCTGTTGTAAGGTTTGCAAGAGCCAAACCGGCAACAGCTGTCGGAAGTGCGAACGGAAGTTCAATCATTCCGTCAAGAACACGTTTAAGTGGAAAATCATATCTTACAAGCACCCAGGCAAGTATGACGCCCATAATCGAATTTATTATTGATGCGATAAGCGAAGTAAGGAAAGTTACCTTAAAACTTGCAAGAACACGCGGACGTGTAATTGTTTCGATAATATCGCTCAGGTGCATTCTTGATGTGTAAATCACGAGTGCCGCCAACGGTATAAGAACAACTAAGCTTAATATTGTAATTGTCACGCCCATTGAAAGTCCGAAACCGGGTATTACTCTTTTCTTCTTTGCTTTCATTTACATTCCTTCTTTACTTATCTGTTTTTTCATAAATGCGGTCAAATACTCCGCCGTCATCAAAATGCTTTTTCTGTACTTCGTCCCAACCGCCGAAGTCTTGTATTGTTACAAGGTTTATGTTAAGGTCAAATGTATCTGCATATTCGTTTAATATATCAGGATTTGACGGACGGTAGAAATTGTCGCCTGCAATTCTCTGCGCCTCATCGGAATATAAATAACTTAAATATTCCGTTGCAACATCTCTTGTACCTCTTTGGTCAACCACCGCATCAACTACCGCAACAGACGGCTGAGCCAAAATGCTTATGCTCGGCGTTACGATTTCATATTCATCGGGATTTTCCTGAACTGATAGGAACGCCTCATTTTCCCAAGCGATAAGTACATCGCCTTGATTGTTTTCAACAAATGATGTTGTAGCACCTCTTGCTCCCGAATCAAGTACAAGCACGTTTTCGTATAACTTCTTTATAAATGCCTCAATCTGTGTTTCGTCACCGTTGTAAAGTTTATCGGCATATGCCCAAGCCGCAAGGTAGTTCCATCTTGCACCGCCTGAAGTTTTCGGATTAGGTGTTATAACTCCGACGCCGTCTTTAACAAGGTCGCCCCAATCCTTGATATTTTTCGGATTGCCTTTTCTTACAAGGAATACGATTGTTGAAGTGTAAGGCGAACTGTCTTTGTCAAATTCATTTATCCAGCCATCCTCTATAAGTCCTGCGTCTTGTATTGCCTTTACGTCATATTCAAGCGCAAGCGTTACAACATCTGCCTCGTTTCCGTTTGCAACTTCAAGTGCTTGCTTACCGCTGCCGCCGTGTGACTGTATAACTTCAACGTCCTGTCCTGTTTGCCCTTTCCAATGCTCTGCGAAAAGTTCGTTATACGCACTGTATAATTCTCTTGTAGGGTCGTATGATACGTTCGTTATCGTAACCGACTTTTCTGTACTTGTGTCTGCACTGTTTCCGCAGCCTGCAAGTACCGTTACCGCCAAAATTGATGTTAATAATATACTAAAAATTTTCTTTTTCATAAATTCATTACCTCGCTATAATATAAAATTTATTTTTTTATCACCTCTGAGCCATACACATTCGGCAACACATCTTTCTATATACCATGCTTTTTCTGTTCAAATTTTCTCTCATAATCGTTGCCTCCTTTGTTATTCATACTTTTCCTATGGGATATAGGATTTTTAATGTCCTTATCTTACTCCTATATTGTCGTTTTGTCAACATTTTCATATAGTAAAAAAATTAAATTTTTTTCCTATATGTTTTATTTCGGACGACCGATGATCGTCCGCTACGAAATACTTATAAATTAAGAAAAGCAAAATTATCCGAATATAATTAATCATACTTGCAAATAATAACACAAAACGAAAGGCGGAAATTTTTATGTTAAGAGGAAAAATAGTAGTAGTCGGTGCCGGTTTTGTGGGTTCTACGACCGCATACACAATAATGCTTGACGGTTTTTTCAGAGAAATTGTATTGATTGACGTAAACAAAGACAAAGCCGACGGTGACGCTCTTGATATGGCTCACGGCACATCTTTTCTAAAGCCTGTAAGCGTTTACAGCGGAGATTGGAAAGACTGTGCCGACGCCGATATAGTCGTTATAACAGCAGGGGTAAACCAAAAAGTCGGCGAAACACGAATTGACCTGTTAAAACGAAATACCGAAATTTTTAAAAGTATAGTTGAAAATGTTATGAAGTACGCGCCGACAGACGTAATACTTCTTACCGTCACAAACCCTGTCGATATTCTGACGTATATCACCTATAAACTTTCGGGACTTCCTAAACAGCAAATTATCGGCTCGGGTACGGTTCTTGACACTTCAAGACTGAAATATCTTATCAGCAAACATACGGGAATTGATGCACGTTACTGCCACACATACATTATCGGTGAACACGGTGACAGTGAAGTTGCGGCATGGAGCATCACAAACATTGCCGGTATGAGTATGAAAAGTTTTTTTGAGCATTACGGCAAGTGTACAGATGAAGATTTACAAGCGATGTACAGCGAAGTTAAAAACTCCGCATACGAAATTATACAAAAAAAAGGTGCAACCTACTACGCAATAGCGACAGCAGTTGCACGAATTGTCGAATGTATTTCCGGCGGTGAAAATTCTGTTCTCACCATTTCAAGCGTCTTAAACGGCGAATACGGAATTGAAGATATTTCGCTCAGCGTTCCGACACAAGTTTCGGGTTACGGTGTTGAACGCATACTTGACGTTCCTTTTAACGAAACCGAACTTCAAGGCCTTAGAAGCAGTGCCAAAACACTTAAAGACAGCCTTAAATCAATCGGTTTTTAAATCATAAATAATTGCATTACAGATTGCGGCGGCCACATTTGAGCCGCCTTTTCTGCCTCTTGCTACTATATACGGCACACCCGATGTCATAATCAATTCTTTTGCCTGCACAACATTCACAAAGCCGACAGGTACACCGATTATCGCAATCGGATTAATTTGACCGTTCTTTATGAGTTTGTCAAGCTCTATAAGTGCGGTCGGTGCATTTCCTACAGCAAAAATCACGTCTTTTTCAAGTTTTGACGCTTTTTCCATACTCGCAACGGCTCTTGTAGTGCCGTTTTCCTTTGCGGCTTTTGCAACGTCCTCGTCGGACATAAAACAATGCACCTCTCCGCCGTATGACGCAAGGCGTTTTTTGTTTATTCCCGAACGTGCCATTTGCGTATCGGTTACAATATCCGCGCCGTTCTTTATCGCGGTCTTTATAATCTCAACCACGTTTTCCGAAAAGCACAAATTGTCAAGATAATCAAAATCGGCGGTTGTGTGAATAACACGTTTAACAATCGGTTTAATCGTTTTTTCTATATCGTGCGGAAGTTCGCTCTCTATGATTTCAAAACTCCTCTTTTCGATTTCTGACGGCAATACGTTTTCAAATTCCATTAATATTCTATCCCCTCTCTTGCAACAATTCCCTTGTCATATGGGTGCTTTATCTTTTTAATTTCAGAAATATAGTCAGCTCTTTCACAAAACCATTCATCAGGGTTTCTGCCCGTCATAACAAGCTCGCCGCCGTAATTTTCAACAATATTTCTCACACTCGCCTTATCAACCAAATCATAATTATATGACGCAAAAATCTCGTCAAGCACTATCATATCAAATTCATTCATATTATCAAGTGCATACTGTAAATTTTCGTTATGGCATTTCACGATATTTTCTTTGTCACTGTCGGACATACTTCTGAAAAAGCCGTAGTTTTTGTCACAGCGCATAACCTTTATATTCTCACACTTACCCAAAACTTCAAGTTCCCCCGTATACGAGCCTTTTAAAAACTGCATAAAAAGCACTTTTTTACCGTAACCGCCGCAACGCACCGCAAGACCGATTGAAGCGGTCGTTTTGCCTTTGCCGTCACCGCAATATATGTGTATCATTTTTCTACACCTCTTTGTTAATAATTTTGTATATCAAGTCCATATCAAGACTTTCACGCACCATATCGGCAAGCCTGTCATATTCACGTTCTTTCAGTTCCGCCATATCAATGCTCTTGATTTTTGTACTGTCTATACCCTTTTTGTCACACAAACACTTGATAATTTTATCGGCACACTTATCAAATATGCCGTGTACATAACTTCCGTAAACGTCGCCTTGTGAAATTCCGTCTTGCTTGCCGTTTGACAGCTTTGTCATACAAGGGACACTAAATTCACTTTTACCCATATGAATTTCATATCCCTCAAATTCAGTGCCGTTAAGGCTTTTTAGTGTCCCCGTCATGTTTTCAAAAACACCGTTTACTATCGTTCTTGTCTTTTCGGTTTTAAACTCCGTTTCCATAGGCAAAAGTCCCATACCGCGAACACTTCCGCCGTTTTCCACACCGTCTGTATCGGTGATTTTTTCACCAAGCATTTGATAACCGCCACATATACCGAAAATAGGGCATTTACTTTTTTTAACCGCCGCCTCAATACCGTTTTCCCTCATCCATAAAAGGTCGGCAACAGTATTTTTACTTCCCGGAAGTATAATCATATCGGGATTACCGATTTCACTCACATTATTAACATACCTTACCGACACACCGTCTATGCATTCAAACACGTTAAAATCGGTAAAGTTTGAAATTCGCGGAAAACGTACAACCGCAATATCAATCACATTTACAGTCTTATTTTCAAAACGTTCCGACAGGCTGTCCTCATCGTCAATCATAAAATGACCGTACGGAACAACTCCGACAACAGGTACATTCGTAAGATTTTCAATCATATCAAGTCCGGGACGCAGGATTTCCACGTCACCGCGAAATTTATTTATAATTGTCCCCTTAATTCTCGACTTTTCCTCATCATCAAGCAACATAACAGTTCCGTAAAGCTGTGCAAAAACACCGCCCCTGTCAATGTCACCGACAAGCAGAACAGGTGCGTCAGCCATTTTCGCCATGCCCATATTGACAATATCGTCCTGTTTCAAATTTATTTCCGCAGGACTTCCCGCCCCCTCAATAACGATTATATCGTACATTTCCGACAGTTTGTTATACGCTTTCACAATATAGGGTACAAGTTTCTTCTTATATTTAAAG
>NZ_JBKVWU010000044.1:0-16280 GCF_046972485.1 Hominilimicola sp. | reverse complement strand
CATTTCCTGCTTCTACTTCCTTAATCAACTCCTGAAAACTCGGACGATTGAAATTCACACCCGAAAAACCATCGTCAGTAAAATGGCGGATATTCGTAAAGCCATTTCTTCGGGCGTAATCTTCCAAGTATTGTTTTTGGTTGGTTATTGAATTTGACTCACCATTAAGGTCATCATCTCTTGATAAACGCTCATAAAGTGCTGTAATCTTTGAAGTCCTTGACATTCTCTTAACCTCCTTTCCTTATGTAATCTGTTTAGTATTAAAAGTATTACTCCCTCTACTAATAGGAGAAAATAGGGGTACAAAGCGGAACTGTTTTTCAAGAAAATCAAAAAAATTCTTGAAGTTCCAAAACCGATTTTGATATCCTATTTTCAATTTAGGAACGCATTATTTATCGTCTTACTAAAGTATAGCCCTCGGGGGACAGTTCAATAGCAGTGACTGTTTCGCCGTATGTAGACGCCCACGCGTCAAAATGTTCTAAATTGTGTTTTTTTAGCATATCGTATTGCAAATACCGTTGCATTGTATATAATTCAACCATTGAATTGCTTATTGGCGTACCTGTGGCAAATATTTTGCCGCCTTTGAGTTCGTCAAGGTATTGACATTTCATAAACATATCACTGGATTTTTGAGCGTCGGTCTGTGCTATACCGCCGACATTACGCATTTTTGTAACAAGAAATAAATTCTTGTAATTGTGAGCCTCATCTACAAATAATCTGTCAACGCCCAATTCTTCAAACGTAACAACATCGTCCTTGCGGTCTTGCTTGTTGAGTTTATCAATTTTTGTTTTAATATTTTTCTTTGTACGTTCCATTTGTTTTATGGTAAATCGTTCTGCGTCGTGCTCTTTGGCTTCAACTATACCGTCCATAATTGCTCGTAATTGTTGGTTAAGTATCTGTTTTTGTCTTTCTATCGACATAGGAATTTTTTCAAACTGAGAGTGCCCCATTATGATAGCGTCATAATCACCTGTTGCAATTCTGCCACAAAACTTCTTACGGTTTTTTTTCTCAAAATCCTTTTTTGTGGCGACAAGAATATTCGCAGCAGGATACAACTGTAAAAATTCGCTTGCCCATTGTTCAATTAAGTGATTAGGCACAACGAAAAGTGATTTATTACAAAGACCAATTCGCTTTAGTTCCATCGCTGCGGCTGCCATTGTCCAAGTCTTACCGGCACCTACAACGTGTCCCAATAGGGCATTACCACCGTACATAATTCGTGCAACCGCATTTTTTTGATGTGGACGTAATTGTATTTCGGGATTCATACCGTTGAATGTGATATGACTTCCATCATACTCGCGTGTGCGGATACTGTTAAACTTCTCGTTATACATCTTTACAAGTGTATTTCGTCTTTCTGGGTCTTTCCATATCCAATTATCAAATGCGGCTTTTATAGCCTCTTGTTTCTGTTGTGCTATGGTTGTTTCTTTGGTGTTTAGTACAGCTATGCGTTTGCCATCCTCATTTTCTTTATAATCAAAAACGCGGACATCTCTTAGATTTAGCGTGTCCTCAATAATTTTAAGTGCATTAATACGATTAGTGCCGTATGTTTTATTTACTTTGATATTGCCCCTATCGCAAGATTTTCCCGATACATTCCAAACGCCTGTCAATTTTGAATACTGAATATCGATATTATCTCTCGCATATGATGATGGATTAATTAATTCAAATGTGAATTGCTTGATGTATTCTGCGGGTATCCAAGTAGTACCGATTCTTACTGTGATTTCGCTGGCACTAATGTCTTTGGGTTGTATATCGGTTAATGCTTTAACATTGATATTAAAATTACTGTCTGTTTTTGCGTGTTCCTGTGCAATACGCAATTTCTCACGAACATTGCCTGATAAATACTCATCTGCCGTAAGGTATTTGGGAAAATACTGTTCGTTTTCAGCGTCGTATAACGGATTACGAAATATGATACCGTTTAAGTCATCAAACAATTCCTGCTCAGTCTTGTCGGTAAGTGAAGTCATAAACTCCATATCAATTTTTGCTTTTTCACTGATAGATACTGCCAATGCTTCACTTGCCGTATCAACGTGTGTAATTTCTTTTTTTGCTCCTATGGTACGCTTTGTGAACATATCTGCTTTGCGTTTCAGATTTCCGTCATCGTCCAATATTTCCAATGAACAAAGAAGAAAATAGCTACTGTCTGATGAAAATGCACTACTGTTACCTCGTGAATTGATAATTCCGTATTTCTTTGTGAAATTATCATACAGATTATTAAGTTTTTCTTGTTGTTTTTTGATTTCATAATCAGGGAAATCGTTTGTTTGATATTCGATTAAATCACGAACACAATCACGGATTTCAACCATACCCTTTACGCGATTTTTAGCAGTATCATTCAATTCTACTTTGTTCATCACGCTGTTTTCACGAAAATATACATCACCGTCTACTATGGTATAGCTGAAATTCTTAACGGCAGGGTCGGCGGGGATTGATATGCTTTCATTAGCTGAAATATCGTCAATATCATCAATTGTATATTCTGTAATTTTAGCGTGAATATTCTGTATTGCTTTATCAAGTAATTCATCAAGGTTTGCGTTATTGCGTGGCTTACAGTTTAACTGCATACCATATGGACCGCTTTCTTCGACTAATTCACCGAGTACCATATCGGGATTATCGATAAAATATTGATTTATCGGTTGTCCCGTTTCGTGTAGTCCGGTATGTACCCAATCAGGCTCAATGTCAATCATTTTATCGCGTTTTTGTAAAAACAGAATATCCGCTGTTACTTCTGTACCTGCATTTTTCTTAAAAGTATCGTTTGGCAAGCGTATTGCACCGACAAGTTCGGCACGTTGTGCTATGTATTTTCTGACCTTTGAATTTTGCTTATCCATTGTGCCGCTTGATGTTATGAACGCAACGATACCGCCCGGTCTAACTTTGTCCAACGTTTTAGCAAAGAAAAAGTCATGAATTAAGAAATTATACTTATCATATTTCTTTTCCAAAACTTTAAAATTACCGAACGGAACATTACCGATAGCAATATCAAAGAAATTATCCGATAGTGTACTATCTTCAAAACCTTGGATTGCAATACTGTTTTTCTGATATAGCTGTTGTGCTATTCTGCCTGTTATGCTATCTATCTCAATACCGTAAATTTTACTTTCGGAAATGTTTTCGGGTATAAGTCCCATAAAATTTCCTATGCCGCACGACGGTTCTAAAATATTGCCATTTTGAAATCCCATATTTTCCAAAGCCTTATACATTGAACGTATGACTACTGTGGGAGTGAAGTGAGAAGTTAGAACGCTTGCACGAGCTTGCTCATATTCGTCATCGGTAAGCAATGATTTTAATTCATTGTATTTAGGGTGCGTTTCTTCAAAATAGTTTGCAAGACCGCCCCAACCGACATAACGTGATAGTGTTTCCTGTTCTTTCGAGTCGGCAAGTCGGTGTTCGCTTTCAACCTGTTTCAATGTTTGTATAGCTGCAATATTCGCCGCATATTTCTCACTTGGAGTTCCATATCCGAGTTCGTTATCGGTGATAACAAAATTATGACGTTCTGATACGGGTATTTCAGGATATATAACTTGATTTTGAACAGGTGTAGGTTTTGTTATATTCGGTGGCGGTAATTCAGTCTGTTTTTGAGTCTGTTCTTGAGGTTGTTCTTGAGGTTGTTCTTGAATGATGTTTTTCAGCCATTCAATGCTTTCGCTCCGAAATATAGGGAAACCTGTGCTATTCTGAAACGAAATATCACGCAAACTGACGTTGCCAAAATCAGCATTAATATTATCAACAACAAATTTATGGTCATCAACGGTGATTTCCTTGCCGATATATTCAGAATAGTCCTCGGCTTGTTCTGGCGGCTCATTTATGATTTCAGATGGACTGTCAGATTTAATATCAGTAAGTTGTTCATCATCTTTTGCCTTAGCATTTTCTGAAATATTTACAAAATATCCATTAGCGTTTAATATTTGAGCATATTTTTGAGATGTAGCAATGGGGAAACCTGTCATCAAAATTTGCTCGTTGTCCATTGCTTTTTGGGTAACCGCAATATCCAAAATCTTTGCAACTTCTGTGACTTCGCTGCCGTAAATCTCATAGAAATCTCCTACTCTTGTAAAGGTTATAAATTTTGCGGTTTTCAGGTCATTTGCAATCCAACTCGCATTATTGCGTGCGGAAATATCTGTCGTAGATGATTTTATATGCTCCAAGTCATCAATTAACTGTTGTCTTGTATCTGCATTGGAGATTAAATCAGAAATCTGCATTTCTGATACTTCGTCTGTTTCAGATGTTTCAAATAAACTGAGCTTGTGTTTATCAGAATAATCAATCGTATTTATAAAATATACAAGACTTTTTGTTAGTTTCTGCTGTCGCTCTGACGGTGTCAAATTTTTTGTGTCACTAAGAAATTTTAGCCGTTCATTTTGTATTCGTAAAGTTTCCTGTTCTGATAAATATTTTGGAACATCCTCGGCAACCTCGCGTTCAGTCAAATATCTGCCCGATTTTATAAGGTTGTCAATACGTTTTGCAGCTTCGTTCCATTTGATATGTACCTTCGCATATGGTGCAGTTATATTACCACGACTAAACTCAATTCCTTTTGCGTCGTGCCATTCGCGGAATATTCCTCCGCCATAACCACCTGTACCATATTCGTTCTTCAGGAAAGCAATGCGTGCTTTAGTGTCTGTATGCTCTTTGAAGTACAGATAAATTCTACATTTTCCCATAGCAAAACCACTGCCGCGTGTAAGCAGATTATCAATTTCGTCCTCTGTTATAAATGGTGCGGCATTGTTCTGCTGATAATTATTTGCGAAAAAATTTCTGCGTTCAAGTTGTAAATCTTTCAATCTCGGTAGCACTTTATTCGGCGAATACCAATGAATACGCATAATATCTTTATTATTTGCGTATAGATTTGTCATTGTTTCTGTAACCTTAACCGCAAATGCGACATTTTCCGATTCCTTAAATAATTCTGCTATATTATTGCCTGTATCAGTAGCTGAGTTGACAAACCATTCTTTATTAAAATGTGATTTTAACTCAGGGTATGTATCGTCATTTAAATCCCGATACATTTCAAAAAAACTGTCTGCTGCTTGTTTTCGTTCAAACGCGTCCATTTTGTCAATGCTCTCTTGTGGTGCAAATCTTCCAATTTCCAACAGTTCACCTATACGTTTATCAATGCGTTCCCACGGTAGAAGTTCACCGCGTCCGTTTGCACGTTCCCCGTATGCAACACGAATACCCTCGTCATTCCACCATATAGATACCTTGTTACCGTCAAAAATAAATCCTTTGCCACCTATACCGTATTCATTTTTCAGAAAATCTATATTTTCGGCGGCTGATTTATTTTTACTGTATTGAATACATATTTTAATAATACCGTCCACATCATTATTGCCTGTTGTCAAAATTTCATCAATAATTTGTTGAGGCATAGAAAAAGCGGAGCTTCTTGCTTGCTCCGCTTTCATAATATATTCTTTTTGTTCCTCCTCGGTAGGGAGTGGCATATCAAATATGCTTAGTTGTACACCATTTCGGATAAGACGATTTCCTCCGCTGAATGGAGAATATTGTTCATTCTGCTCGTCCATAATAACGGGTCTGTCGCTTTCAATTCCTCCGTCAATCCCTCTGCTTTTGCCATCTGATTGACTATCGTCTGTACTTGTTGTGTCGTCGATTTGTCTATCTCCTCCAAATGTTTCAGAAGCTCGCCTTTCATCATTAAAATTGAGTATAGATTCGGACGGCGTTCGTTCAGATATGTTCTCCTCAACATTCCGTATTTGCCTATCTGATATGTTTTTGTCGGTACTGTCAAATTGGGTATTCTGTAATCCCCGATTTTCGTGTATGATACTGCTCCTGTCATTTTTATCAGTCCTTTCTTCTTGAACAATGTTATTTTCTTTGTTATTTTCATTATATACGATGTTTTCATTTTCAGCAAATTTTTTTCGTTCAAAATGAATTGTTCTTGAAATATTCCGTAATATGTCCTCCGAAATCGTACTCACGGCATTACCGAGGATATTCATTGTTTCGACTGTATTAAAGTCGCGTATATATTGAAAATCATATCCGTCAAAGGTATTTTCGGGTTGTAAGCCCATACGTTGCATAATCATATATGCGACTGACGCTGCGGCTGTTTGCCGAAAACGTACATCAAGATTAACATTATCAAGTCCTGATAAAAAACTATTGCCTTTTACATACTTTAGGTCGCGTAAATACTCATTTTTTCTGTCATTGACAGCATTATTTGCAGCACAAATTATAGCGTCAATATCAGTAGTTGCACCTTTTAACTTGCCAAAAGATTTTTCAAGTGTATTTATAACGGCTTTTTCATAGCGATTGTCATATTGCCATAGATTTATTTCACGATTACCAAAACTATTTGTATCGGAAATATCAAACACATATTTAAGGTAATATTGATTCCCGTTTTCACGCACAAGTGCGATAGGGGACGCGTTCTTATTTACCCATCTTTTCGTTTTGTTTACCCAATCGTCCATACTTGCACACGCCGTTGCCGTTGACTTTTGTGTAAAGATAAGTATTTGGTCGTTAAACGAATATTTAAAATGCCACGCAGCAGTTTTTAGAAAATATCTCCATACATTACTGTCGGCTATTGCTTTTGTTGCGGTCTGTAACAGATTAAAAATACGTTGTGTTTCATCGGTCATAATATCTACCTCGCTATCTGTATTTTTTGTTTTGTCTGTTTTTTATTTTGCGTTGTTCACGCATTTTGTCTGCGTCCCGCTGTGCGTCTGATATTGTATTGTAATCACCATTTTTAAGATTATAAAAAAAACGCGTCTTGTCGCGTGCGTCCATACAACGGATAGAGTAGCATAATTTGTTGACTGCACCAAGTGTATCAGATTCTTTGTCTATCAATCTTAAAATATATTTACCGCAACTATCTTTAGGGTACAACTCAATTTTAAGAGTACGAGAATTATCAAGTAAGATTAAATTCTGCGAAGTAAGTACACCTATATTCTGCAAATCATCGCGTAAGCGGATAGGTGTTTGAGATAAATTGACAGTAATGTTGTTTTGTAAAAAATTTATTCTTGCTGTAATCATAATCGCAGGCTACCTTTCAAGATTTCTGTTTGTCACACATATCATCTTCGTCAGATTCTTTTTGTATGTGATTGAATTGGGGATATTTTTTAATATCCCCCTCGTGTTGTTTCTTTGATTTATAAAACGGGCAGTCATTATTTTTACAAATCATTTTTTTCAAAATACTGCACCGCTCAGTTCTCGCAAAGCAGTCTTTATACATTTCCTCATCTCCAATCTCTGATAATTTGATATAGCTGTCTATTCGGAATCCCTCGGCTGCCGCAATTTCATAAAATTTATTTATAACACGCTTTCTGCGTTCGGTTAGTTGTTTGCGGTCAGCATTTATAATTGCATTACGGGCAGTTTCATCAAAATAGCCACTGCCGTTATAATTTATATCCGGACTTCTGCTTGACGCCATAAACATCACAACCTTTCTCAATTTAGGCAATAAAAAAAGGAGTTTTCACTCCAATTCATTACTTGCCGGCTGCTTTCAATATCTCATCATATGCCCAATGTGTTTTTTGAACATCTGTAAAATTAATTTTAATATCGGATTTGCAATTTCTTGATACCGCTTTATTTATAATAGTAACAGCCTCTGCACGAGTAATTGGCTTATCAGGCTTGTACATATTATTGTCATATCCTTTAATGATTTCTTTTGCGGATAATAATGCGATGTAATTTTCAGCCCAATGATTTTTTGTGTCGGAAAAAGTTGAGGAATTGTTCTTAACATTTTCGCCTATAAGCACCGCAATTATTTTTGCAAATTCTGCACGGGTAATATAATTGTCGGGTTTGAACATTTTATCCTCATAACCGTCTGCGATTTTTAAATCAGCTGCGGTATCAATATAGCTTTTTGCCCAATGGCTTGGTATATCCCAAAACGACGGTTTTACGTTTTCTTTGATTGCAAACTGTTTTGCTCTTACAATTGCGGTTATTGCTTCTGCTCGTGTAATTTTTTCATTCGGTCTAAATGTATTATCTTCATATCCCGAAATATACGGCACATCATACTCAGCAACTGTAATTGCAACGTCATTATCTGCTACAACATTATCTGTAACGTCATTATTTGTTACCTCATCAACTTTATCGGATTTGTTTTCGATACTTGTTTGCTTATGGGAATGTCCTTTACTTGACGAACTTCCCGAATTTGACGGTTTATTGCTTGATGTTTCTTTCACCTTAACAGGGACTTCAACATATACAGTTTCGTAATTTTCATCATCAACAACAAAAATCGCATTATACGAATTGTCATCATCAGACGGTGTAACATCACTTTCTTCCCATAACCATTCACCATCAATAACATCATTTTCAGACGGTGTTAATACACTGTCACCAAGCTTTTGCCCGTATGTTATATCACTCGCTGTCGGTAACTGAATATCAACACCAATAATCGGTGTATATTTTTTGATTTCTACGTTTAAAGTCAATTCTACGGTTGTGTAGTTATCAATATCGTTGGGAGTATATGTAGCCTTATATTCACCTCCGGGAACACACAATTTTGTGTCAGGCTCATTCCACGAAAATCCGTCAGGCAATTCAATATCCGCAAGTGTAAGTTTCGGTGAATATACAGATGTTAAATCTGTCGGTACAGTATATTCGGGAACGGCTTTGCTAACTGTAACAGTTACATCTGCTGTTATACTTTTATAATTTTCTGTATCTAACGGAGTGAATATCGCCGAATAAGTTTTTTCAGACGCTGACAATGGTGTATTGCTTTCCACCCAAGTCCAGCCGTCAGGCAATTCAATATCCGCAAGTGTTAGGTTGGGAGAATATACTGCCGTTAAATCTGTCGGTATAGTGTATTCGGGAACAGCTTTATTTACAGTGATGAAAATCTCTGCCGTGATAGAATTATAATTTTGGGTATCTTCAGGTATAAATATCACGGTATAAGGATTTGTACCTGCAACAGGCATAATATCGGGGTCTTTCCATACCCATACGCCATCAATACTATTAACTCCCGATACAGTCAATTCACTGTCACCTAATGTTTGCCCATATGTTATATCGTCTGCTGTCGGTAAATCAAAATTAGGAACATCACATATATTTACCGTTTCATTTCCGGCAATATCTCTACTGTAAATGGATACTTTTTCTGTACCTTGTGGTATTTTGATTTCTTTGTTTTCTACACTCTGTCCGCCTAACGCAAAATATTGTTTGTCATATTCGCCTATCTCATATTTTAATTCATCTATCTGATTGGTTTCATCAACATTTAGCGAAAAGGTAATTGACGTATCGTCAACATCTGTTGTTTTGCCAAGTGTTACTGCTTTCCAATTAAAAATAATTGAATTTTTATCATTAAGTGAGCCGATATTTACTTTTGATTCATCATCGGTTATAAATTTGCCCAAAACATTGTTATTGTTAAAAACCCTTATGTCAATGTTTGTTACGGACTCAGGAATGATTACAGATTCCAAGCTCTGTGCATTATAAAAAGCATACGATTTTATTTTTTCAACTCCATTTGGAATAATAGCATTTTCTAATGATGTGCAATTATTAAATATTCCTTCTGAAAGTTGGTTTATTTTTAATATTGATAAATCGACTTTTTTTAGAAGTGAGCAACTTGAAAATGCATAAGCGTCAATGTCTGTTACAGTTTCGGGTGCTTTGTATTCTTCGCAATAATTTGTACTACAATGCAATAATCGTGACTTATCTGTTGAATATAAAATCAAATCATCACATATAAAATTATCATTGCTTTCGTCAACATATATATTGACGCAATCTTTAAATGCCGCAGTTCCTATGCTGTCTGTTTGAGCCGGAATTGTTATATCTGATAAATTTTTGCAATCGGAAAACGCATAATTTCCGATTGTTTTCAGCGAAGTCGGAATATTTATATCGCTAAGTTCAACACAACCACGAAATGCACTATCATCAACATTCTCTAAATTTTGTGATAAATTTACTGTTTTCAATCTAACACAATTACGAAATGCACTTTGACTTATATTAATTACCGTATCGGGTAAGGCTATGTCGGTTAAATATTTGCAATCTTCAAACGCACGACCATTTAAATCTGTTATTCCGTTTGCGATAGATATTTTGCTTAACTCTGTACATTCTTGAAATGCACCGTGAGGAATTACAGTAAGTTTTGTGCCGTTTTCTATTACCACACTTTCTAATTTACTGCATTGATAAAACACATATTGCCCTAATTCTTCTACGTTTGACGGTATTTTTATACTTTTTAAATTTGTGCAACCTTTGAATGCTTGATACTCAATATTTTTTACACTGTCAGGAATGTTTATATTCGTCAATGATTCGCAATCTTCAAACGTGCCTCGTCCTATCAGTGTAACCGAATTTGGAATAGTAACACTTTTCAGTTTTTTAGCTCTACAAAATAAATTCATAGTAAGTTCTTTTACACCATTATTGATAACAACACTTTCTATATCGCTACCCTCAAACGGTGACTCTGCATACCTTGACGTTGCTCCGTTGCCGGATAGTTCTTTCGATATAGTAACCGTTTTTGTGTCTTTGTCGTATCTATATACAACGCCGCCACCTAAAGAATCATAGTTCTTTAATAATTGTGTCGTTATTGCATATGAGCTTAATGAGCAGCTCATAAGTAGTATAAATGTCATTATTCCTGTTAAAATTCTTCTGTTTTGCATTATAAAAAATTCCTTTCTCTTTGTATTATCTTTCAGGCTCATTTCGTTTCCGTGCCCAATTTGCAAGTAATTTATCAATAACTTCTTCCATCTGCTGTACCGTAAATGCTTTGGGGAAATATTTTCTTAATCTGTCCTCTTTTAATGTGATTTTTACTTTGTTGGCTTTATGTTCCTGCATAATAGACAAGATGACGCTATCATTCAATTGTCCATCTGTTGAAAATCGGTGAAGTTTTTTCGCTTGTTCGATTGTGGGGGAGGTTTCTTCTGATTCTATTGTTTTTAACACATCAAACTGTTCTTTGGAACCGAGATAAGATATTTCTACCGCTGCGTTCATTGCGATTTGTTTGTTATCCACCATATCAAGAATAGGGTCAATCAAATTTGTTAAACGAATATATCGTTGTACTTGCGTAGGACTTTCACCGATTTCCTTTGAGAATTCTTCGCGTGAAGTTTTTTCGGCTAAATTATGTCCAATTTGGACATAAATTTCTTTGGTTGGTCTGCCGGCTTTACGTTTCATAGCTGCCAACTTCATTTGATAAGCATATGCTTTCTCACTCGGTAAAATATTTTCACGTTGCAAATTACTGTCTACAAGCAAGATTGTTGCAGTATCGTCATCAATATTTTTAATAATTACAGGCACTTCTTTAATTCCTGCCAATTCACACGCTTTTGCTCGCCTGTGACCTGATAAAATTTCATATCCGCCGTCTTTATGCGGTCTTGCAATAATAGGTGACAACACGCCGTGTTGTTGTATGCTTTCAACTAATTCGTTCATATCTTCATCAATCAGCACTTTAAAAGGCTGTTCTACAAATGGTTTTAATTCCGATAGAGAAACAGCCTTTATTTCTTCACTTTTATTGCTATCATCATCTGTCAGACTGATATTCATACGCTTGTCCTCCATACTGCACCACTTCCTTTCAACATAAATCACACATATCGTGCTTAACTTTGTTCGTCAATGACGTTTCAGCGGTTTTTGATATGTTGTATAATGATGATATTAAATATGATGTTTTACTGTGAATTTTATAATTTATATTATTGAAATCCAGTAACAGAGTTTCTATTTTTTCATACGTCAGTTGTTTATACCGTATCCGTACTATCTCTGATGGAATTTCTTTTTTTTCGATTTTATAAGACGGAGTATCCAACAACATAACATCAGCCATAACCTCAACAATGTCATCAATTATGCCCGTGTCATTAGTAAGGATTAAACTGTCATATGAAATTTGCGATTTTATCTGTGAAATTGTTTTATTGTATTTTTCAATCCAACTTTCAGTTGGGGGATGTGAAAGTTTTTCAGATTGATTGATAGAATTGATATTATTAAAATCAGTATTATTTATATCAGTATAATTACATTTCGACTGTCGAAAGTCTGCATTTTCGACTTCCGAAACTCTTAACTTTCGATTTTCAAAAGTCTGCACTTTTGATTTTCCGAAGTCCTGATTTTCGTTTATCGAAACTATTGATTTCTCAATATCATTATTAGAATTAATAAATTTTTTGAGATATATTTTCGACGGCTTTCCTTGTCCTTGTTTAACACGTTCAATCAAACCAATCCCTTTAAGTTCTGCAACTAATTTGGTTGCTTTTTCTGTTTTGCAATTCATCTGCTCCATTATGTCATTCACCGTAAAAAATATGTACGCACGATTCTGCTCATCAAACCAACCGTTACGAATTGATAACCCCATACGGTCCAGCATAAGACCATAGAGCAATTTTGCACTGTCTGATACTTTTTTTAATTGTTGAGATGTTATAAGCACTTTCGGTATTCTGTAAAACGTAAACTGTTCTGCCTCATCACCATAAAAATAATCAAACTGCATAATCTGTTACCCCCATTTTAAATACTGCCAATATTTTCACCTTCTAACTTTACTTTTATATAAAAAAAGCGATTGCAATAATTAAATTGAAATCGCTTTTTTATATTCTATTTTATTCACAATAACTATCAGATAGTGATTGTGAATGATTTATATTAAAATTTTGTGTTTTTTTGATTCTATCTAAAATTATTATATAACCCCGAAATTTTATTTTGTTTAGCTTGTTGTATACAATAATCAATAAATATTTCAAGATTAGTATCTGAATTATCTCTTAACTTATTAGACAACTTTTCCATATCATCAATTTTTGAAACTCCATATGGTTCTCTTGATATAGGGAATATTTTGCAATATTCTTTTACTTTTTCACTATCATTATATATTTTTGGTATTAATCCGCTTTTGAACAAAACATGTTCAAGTTTGGGAGCGGTATATATTGGAATAACATAATCTTTTAAATTATATCCTTCAAATAATTTATTATTAATATATAACTTTTTGTCTTCTTGGGTGCAATCATCTGTATCTACTATAGTAAAAATCTTAAATCCTAAAATTTCTTTCTTCTTTATATTTAATTCTATATGTGGATTTTTAGACAATTGTCTAATATCTTTGAAATTTGTTTGGAGTTCATGAACTAATCCATTAAGCTGTATACTTGTCTTTCGACGATGGATATATAAATTTAATCTTAAACTACTTTTAATGTGTCTTACAATTTGTTCTTCCGAATCTCCATGTACAATAACTATGGCTGTAGTATAATTTGGAGATATATGTTTTTTCATAGATTTTTTCACACGCTATTCCTCCAAATTGTTTTTTTCAATATGCATTTTTGAATAATCTATTTCTGAATTATATGGAATACCTCCAAAAATTCCATTTAAATAAAGTTTTCTTGCATTATTAGTTGATTGTATTCTTATATCATAATCATCAAAGCAACGTGCGTCTTTATTGCCATCAAAATCGGTATAAATAACATATGCTGATTTTGAATCCAATTCTTCTAATAATAAAGTATTATGTGTAGTTATAATAAGCTGTCCTGTAATTTCATCTTTTAATGATATCAAAATATTTTTCATTAATAAATCATGAATGCCGTTATCGATTTCATCATAAACTACTGTTTGCCCATTTATAGCCTCTAATATTGCACGAAGTACAGATAAAACATTTTGTGTACCGGCAGATTCAAGGCTGAAGGGTATAACACGTGTTTTACCAGCAATAATCTTTTTTCCATAAAGCTTGTATCTTGCAATTTGATTATTTCCTGGTGTAGGAACTTGCTCATAATAAATATCAATTATATCTGTATATGCTTGTGTATAAAAATCTTTTAAAATCTTTTCGATTAACTCTAACTCTTTCTTTTGCTTTTCGTTTTGTAATTTAATGTCTACATTTTCAAAATCGCGAAATTTAAAATTAGAACCACCAGTAATGCTTGTTTGATATCGAGATGATTTGCATGAAATGAATATTTGCATAAACCCATCAATAACTTTTATCAAATTTTCTGATATATTGGTTGCGATATACTTCTTATTTTTTTCTTTTATTTCTCCCAATATAAGCGCCAAAAAACTATGTTTGCCCCAATACATTTCACTTAATTCCATTATATCATTTTCATATTTTTTGTCCTTAAACAAATATTGGCTAATATATGAAATAATATTGCTATCTTTATTTTCAATTGTAAATAGCTTGCCTCTTTGCTTATTATTTAAATAATATAATTCTTCTCTTACTATAGTTTTATCATCAAAAGAAAAAGTATAATATCCTTCTACTTCATCAATTAAAAAACCATAAGTTACAGTTGATATATCATTATTGTCTATCATCCTACAATTTTTTAAATTTTGAGAAATGTCTAAGAAACCTATATTTTTAAACCAATCTTCACTTAAAAGTTCTTTGTTTGCTTCATCTTTTTCTAACATCATTCTTAATTGCTTTATATGTTTGATATTTACAAAACTCGTGACAGTATGACTAAGCAATTCTATAGCTGATACAAAATTTGACTTACCACTACCATTTTCACCGTATATTGCGATAAATTTCTTATATTGTTTTTTATTCTTTCGAAAATCAAATCGTATGTTGCCGAAAGATTTAAAATTGCTTAATTCTATATAAGTAAACATGCATCTCACTCCTAAGTCTATTATATTCATATTATATCACCATCCTTATGAAATGTCAATAACTTTTGCTATTTTGTTATATTATATAACAAAATAGCAAAAGTTATTCTTGGAGTATAAATTTTTATTTACTTGGTTCAACTTTATAATATAAATATTTTTTGATAATGTAACACCATCTAATTTATACTTTTATAAATCTATCAGGTTAAAATTTAAAATATGATTTTTTTGCTCGCCTATGCGGTTCTATACTTAATTTATTTATACATTGCGAGTTCCCAAATTTTTCGATTTAAACAATAAAAAAGAGAGTACCTATTATAAAGTACCCTCTTAAAAATTAAGTTTCTACTTATTTAAATGCGTCAAAGGTAACTGATGATTCTAATGTGTTTCTTGCTAATGCTCCCATTTTTTCTGTGACGTGAGTGTAATATTTCAGTGTAAATTCAAGTTTTGAATGTCCAAGCATTTCTTGAACGTACCTCGGACTTATTCCGCTCTCTGCAAGAATAGTAGCATATGTATGACGCAAATTATGAAATTTAAACTGTATTCCTAAATCATCTCTTATTGTTCGGGATAAGAATTTTATGCTATTGGTTGTAAGCATTTCGCCATTTGTTTTAACATTTACAAAGTCTGTTACTTCTATAAGGTTTTCTTTGTTCTTAATCAATCTTTCTGTAACAAAATTTCGCTTATATCCGTCGCCATAAATAGCTCGATTTTCGTCCTGCTGTGCTTTCAAATTCTTTAAATAAGTACAAAAGCTATCCGTTATATTTACACTACGATAAGCATTTTTCGTTTTCAGCGGGCAAAAACACCATTTTTTATCTTGAAACAGTAACTGCTTTTTGACGGCTATCTTCTTATTCTCAAAGTCAACATTACTCCATTGTAATCCGAAAACTTCACTTTCACGAAGTCCTGTATTTAATGCAGTAAAGAATGAAGTAATAACATTTGTGTTTTGCAGTCTATTGCTCATTTGCAATAATTCTTCATTTGTATATGAACGTATTTCTCCGACGTGGCGTGGGTCAGGCGGTGTGGTAACTTCTTCAAAAATATCTTTTTTCATATATTTTCTTTTATAGGCATATCCAAATAAAACTTTCAAGAGTTTGTAAAGCCCTTTTACATATTCATCACTGTATTTTTGCATTTTTTCGTTTATAAAATCGTTTATACTGTTTGCACTTATTTGATACATATAAAATGAATCAAATCTGTTAGCGAAGTGATTTCTATACAATGATTTATATCTTACGATTGTTGCATAGGCTCTGGTTGCCGGAGCTTCATTTTCTATAAATTCCGTATAAACC
>NZ_JBKVWU010000043.1:0-16507 GCF_046972485.1 Hominilimicola sp. | reverse complement strand
TATTCAAAGAAATTAGAAAAAATCGGACTTTACACTATGGGTGACATTGCAAGATGTTCTATCGGTAAACCGACTGATTACTATAACGAAGAACTGTTATACAAACTTTTCGGTATAAATGCCGAACTTCTCATTGACCATGCTTGGGGGTATGAGCCTTGCACAATGGAAGATGTCAAAGCATACCAACCCGAAACAAACAGTATATCCTCGGGACAAGTATTACATTGTCCGTATGAGTTTGACAAGGCAAGATTAGTTGTAAAAGAAATGACCGACCTTATGGTGCTTGATTTGGTGAATAAAGGACTTGTGACAAATCAAATCGTGCTTACAATCGGCTATGATATTGAAAATATTACAGATAAAAACAGAAGTCGGAATTATAAAGGTACAGTTACAACGAACTATTACGGTAAAAAAGTTCCGAAGCCTGCTCACGGAACAACAAATCTTCCAAAGCAAACATCGTCCACTACACTTATCACAAATGCAGTTATGGAATTGTACGATAAAATTGTAAACAAGAAATTGCTTATCAGAAGAATTAATATTGTGGCTAACAAGCTTGTCGATGAACACAGTGTAAAAAACGCAAACAAATATGAACAGCTTGACCTTTTTACCGATTATGAGATTTTAAAGAAACAACGCGAAAAAGAAAATGCAGAATCAGAGCGAGAAAAACGTATGCAAAATACAATACTTGATATAAAAAAGAAATTCGGCAAAAATGCCATTCTTAAAGGAATGAATCTTCAAGAAGGTGCAACCGCCAAAGACCGCAACAATCAAATAGGCGGTCACAAGGCATAATTTTTAAGGAGAATTACCATATGGAAAACATTAGTCATAAATATGATGACATAATCAATCTGCCCCACCATGTTTCAAAAAAGCACCCACAAATGTCGCTTCATGACCGTGCGGCACAATTTTCACCGTTTGCAGCTCTTACGGGACACAAAGCGGCAATTAATGAAACCGCCCGTTTGACTGATGAAAAGCAGATATTAAGCGAAGATGTCATTGCCAAACTCAATGAACAGTTAAATTTAATTAAAGAGAATATCGGCACAAATCAAACCGTGACAATAACATACTTCGTTCCCGATGATAAAAAATCAGGCGGTGCATACATATCACATACCGGTGTTGTAAAGAAAATAGACGAATACAATCACACGGTTATTTTGACCGACAAAACAGTTATTCCAATCGAGCAAATTAGCGAAATGCAAAGCGATATTTTCAGCGAAATATATTAATGATTTTGCAATTTATGCGATGAAGAGTAAATCGGCAGTGATACAAAAATTAAAAATACCGTGTATATCCATATAATTCTTACACCGCACACGCCTATAACGCTAAAGTACAGACATAGCCTCGGATTATCAGCATAAAATAGTCCAAGAATATGTCCGCCCCAGCTCCAAAAAACAAGAGTAGACAAAATCTTTATGATTTTGTCTACTCTTTAATATTATCTCCAAACTTCTTCTGCGATTTCTTTTACAAGCTGCAATTTTGCCCACTGTTCTTCTTCTGTAAGTTTATTACCTATTTCGCATGACGCAAAACCGCATTGTGGACTTAGGCACAATCTGTCAAGAGAAATATATTTTTGTGCCTCTTTTATTCTCGCGATTACGTCGGCTTGATTTTCAAGTTTCGGTGACTTTGTTGTTATAAGTCCCAACACGACTTTCTTATCGCCGTTGACGTGTTCCAAAGGCTCAAAGCCTCCCGAACGTTCGTCATCAAATTCAAGATAATATGCATCTACATTTTCCTTTTCAAACAATGCCTCTGCAACCGAATCATATGCACCTGCACTTGCGTATGTTGAATGGAAGTTTCCTCTGCAAACGTGAGTAGTAATTGTCATATCGTTTGGTTTGTCCTCTATTGCAAGGTTATTTATCTCTACCAAAAGTTCTTGAATATCCTTCAATCCCTTTTTATCCGTACCGAACAATTCTTCTGCTCTCGGATCTACAAGCATTCCCCATGAGCAGTCGTCAAGCTGTAAATTGCGACAGCCTGCATCATACAAATCCGCGATTACCTTTTTATATCCGTTTGCAATATCCTCTGCCAACTTATGAGTGCTGTCATAATACTTTGACGTGTTTTCCAACGCAAACGGCATTATCATTTGTTCAATAAACTGTGCCGGTGCTGGAATTGTCTGCTTTGCAACAGTATTTTCATCTTCAAATTGCTTTACAAATTTAAAATGCTCCACAAAGGGATGTACTTTTGAAAGTCCTACTTTTCCGCAAAGGTATGTATCATCAATCATTGCGTCTTCGCCGTGAAACGGTAAACCTGTTTTCGTTTTTTCATGTGCCACACCGTCAAATCCCCACATAAAATCCAAGTGCCATGTCGCACGTCTGAATTCTCCATCCGTAATGACGTGATAGCCTAATTCTTTTTGTTTATTGATAAGTCTTTCGATTTCCTTATCTTCAACTGCTTTTAATTCGTAAGCCGAAATTTTTCCGTTTTCAAACCCCTCTCTTGCCGCTTTTAAATTTGCAGGTCTTAAAAAGCTGCCTACAAAGTCATATCTGAATGGTATTTGTTTGCTCATTTCTGTTACCTCCTGTGTTTTAATTTACATTAAGTATAACAGAAAATACGGAAATAGAAAAATATATATTATCATCATTTATCCATAGTTTTAATCTATGGATAAATGATTTTTCAATACATTCAAATATGAAACTCCGTATCGGCTAAGAACAGAATTTTTGCGTGTTAAAATTCCGATACGCATACTGCAATCTGAATCTAACGGTTTTGAAATAATGTTTTCACCGTTTAATTCCGTATCTATAATACCCGAACAAACCGTAAAACCGTTAAGACCGATAAGCAGATTAAATAATGTTGCTCTGTCACGCACCATAATATTTTTAGGGAATTCAAGCGAACTCAAAAATTCCTCCGAAAAGTAAAATGAATTGTGTTTCCCTTGTTCAAACACCAAATACGGATACGGCATTAAGTCTTGAATTGTTATTTCCTCTTTGTTTGCAAGAAGGTGATTGTTTGATATGAAAACGTGCGGTTTTGCAATATATAATTCTTCAAAATTCAAGTCATTTTTATTAATAAGTTTGCTCAAAACTGCCTCATTATGCTCACTCAAATACAATATTCCTATTTCACTTCGTCCGACTGCCACATCATCTATAATTTCATACGTCTGTGTTTCACGCAAAATAAAGCTGTATGCGTCCGCATCATATTCCCTTATAACGTCCACAAACGCATTAACCGCAAATGAATAGTGCTGACATGAAACAGAAAATCTCGGTTTCTGATTTCTCTCACCTTTAAAATGCTCCGTCATAACGTCCGTCTGCTCCAAAATCTGACGTGCATATGAAAGCAATGTTTCTCCGTCCCTTGTAAGCTCTACGCCCTTATTGGAACGAATGAATGCCGTTATTCCCATTTCTTCTTCAATATTGTGAATTGCAGAGGTAAGGCTCGGCTGTGCTATAAATAACTTTTCAGCCGCCTCCGTTATATTACCGCACTCTGCTACCGTTACTATGTATTTTAATTGTTGCAGTGTCATTGTATATCCCTCATTCTATACTGAATATGCTTATTATATCATATTCACGTAAAAATACAATAAGAGTCTATCATAAAGATAAACTCTTATTAAAACCATTATTTATATAATCTCATAAATACCGATGCGGCTTGTGCTCTTGTTGTACCGGCTTTAGGATTAAAGTTTCCGTTTTCGTCACCTGTCATTATTCCTGCACAATATGCCCATTTAACAGAATCAATCGCATACTCAGCAATATCTTTTACATCAGAATATGTAATTTCATCACTGTCTGAATTATATCCCTTAGTTTTTGCATAGCGATATAATATAACTGCCATTTGTTCACGAGTTATATCACTGTTAGGATCAAATTCCGTTTCTGTTTTACCGCTTACAATATCATTATTATAAGCCCATAAAACAGCTTTAGCATACCAAGAATCATCAGCTACATCACTGAAATTCAATTCACCGTCTGCTGTCGGTTCATTTTCTATACGATACAATGCCGAAACGAACATTGCACGGGTTAATGTAATGTCAGGAGCAAATTCACTGTCGCTTACACCTGTCATAAAACCTTTGTCATACGCATATTTGACAGCTTGATAGAACCACATATTTTCCGTTACATCAGTAAACCACACTGTTTGAGTAGTATCCTTTTCAGGTGCAGTCGTAGGTATAACAGTAGGTGCTGTTGTCGATTTTGCTGTTGATGTACTGCCACCCGAACCGGAACCACCGCTTTGAGGCTGTTTTGTGGCAGTCGGAGTGACTGTCGGAGTCGGTTTAGGTGTTGAATCTGTATCTTTTGCATCTAACCACCTATTATAAAGTGAACCGTCACCTGTTTTATCCGATTCACTCCAATCGGCAACTTCTTGACGGTAATCGTCAACGTAATGCCATACGATTTCTTCATCACCAATCAATTTATACTCATTCAATCCCAATGAAGGGTGACTGCCGTTTACAGTATACATCCAACCGGAATATTTACCGTTTGTAAATTCACCGAGCCAATATCCTTCCGGTGATTGAATTGTACTGATATATCCGTTTTCCCAACCACGATATTTTAAGCCGTTATCGTCAAGTGCTTGTTTGAATACATCTCCCACTGTACTTCCTAATTTTACTTCATACTCTTTTTCAGGAATCCATGTTTGATATGTATTCTTCGTATCTTTTGTCAAGACAAAGTCACTTCCGAGATTTTCTTCACCGATAAGTCTGAAACTTACATTTATCTTTTCAACATTATCAGGATTTTCTTCTACATTCATCAATACAGCCACATATGTATAAGGACTTGATTTTGCATACAAATATGCCTGACCTATTCCATGTCCGACTGCAACGCCGTTTTCTATTGAAACAATGTTTTCGTCACTGCTCTTTACTTCTGAATTTGACGAAACATTTGCAGTACCGTTTACAATTATATCGCTGTTATCTACTTGCAAATTAACTGTTTCGGCAGAATATTTGTCTAATTCTGCTTTTGTGATTGCATTGATACCGTCAATATCACCTTTACAGCTGTCGTTTGCATTATTTTTATCGTCACTCAACCAATAATTTTCGCAAACAACGCTGTTTATATCATAATTTGAATTAACATCACCAAAAACACCGTATTCGCTCTTTCCGCTATTATAATTATATCTTGTATAACACTTACCGCTTTCGTCCTGATAATAGCCGCAGATGCCTGCTGACGTTTTAGCTGTTACAGTTCCGTAGTTATTTGAGAAATCAACAGCCGATTCCCCTAAAACTGTCGAACTGTAATTACGTCCGACAATACCGCCGGCATAGTTTTCACCGTTTACATCACCTGTATTTTCGCAGAAATATACCAAGCCGTTTATAAGTTCACCGACTATACCACCGCCGTATGAACCTTGTGCTGTGATATTACCGCTGTTTTGACAATTTTTGATACCGCTTTTTTTATAACACCCTGACGCACGACCTGCGATACCGCCCGTCATACTTCCCGACACTTCTGCCGTATTAACACAATTTTCTATTTTACCGCAGCTATAATTTTCAGCTACAATTCCTCCGACGTCATATTTACCGCTTATTGCACCGTTATTGACACATTCGGAAATTTCTCCGTTTACGGATAAGTCTGCGTAATCGTCAATAAACAATAGCGCCTGACCTTTGCCGTTTCTGTTTTCTATCGTAATACCGCCGACATTACCGCTGTTCGATAAGTCACCGTTATTTTCAGATTTTCTTATAGTACCGTAATTTTCGCCGACTATTCCCGACTTACTGTTACCGGCAGATGACATATTGCTGTTATTCACACAACCTGTTACAATTCCGTAATTTTCGCCGACTATTCCTGCAAGATATGTTACGTTTGAGGCGGTAAATCCGAAATCAGCACTGTTAGTACAATTTTCTATTGTACCAAGATTTATTCCGGCTAAAGCGGCAATTTTTCTTACGTTATTATGAGCGGTCAATCTATTAGTAGAATCTATATTAAGATTTTTAACAACACCATTCTTTCCTATGTATGAGAACAATCCGAAATAATTGTTTTCGGCATACAGAATCGCGTTCTTTACAGAAAAACCGTTTCCGTCAAACACACCTTCAAACGCACGATTCTTCTCGGACTCCCACCATTCTCCGTTATCGTTTGACTTTAATCCATCCCAATAACCGATTGAACTAAATTCTTTGCTATCGCTTAAATCAATATCGCTTGAAAGTTTAAAGTATACACCTTTATATGAATTTCCGTCTGCAACGCTTTCCGAAAGAATGTTCATATCTTCCAATGATTTTATAATATACGGTTCTTCTTCCGTACCTTTACCGCTCCATTTAGGTTCTGAAACTTTTACGGAAGCAGCACTTGATATTCCGCCAATTTCACATTTAACAGTTATATCCTTTGCATTGCCAAGCTTAGCGGAATCTATAATAATACTTGCATTTAGTGTCCCTACGCCATTTGTAATTGTAATATCGCCACTTTGTGCAACTGTAACGGCACTGTTGTCACTGCTCCATTTTGCAGTTATATTTTTGTTTAAATTCTTACCGTATATCTTTGCTGTAAATGTATGAGAAGTATCTGTTTCAAGACTTTCGCCCGATGATACAAGATTTATCGAAATAATTTTGCTTTCCTTGTATTCGTTATTAAGTACCGGATATTTACTTCCAACATAAAATATCGGTGCTACTTCTACTGTTTTGCCGTCAACTTCTTGTTCTTTAACACACCACAAATCATACACTAATGCGTCGCTTTGCATATATTCGTCTGTTCTGCCTGTGGCAATATTCGTGTTTGTTGATGCATTTTCGCCATACGGCATTTTATCGCCGATAATTCTGTAATATAAATTTTCTGCCGATACACCGTTTGTAAATGCTCCGAATAATGTACCTGCTTTTTTTGCTTTTACTGTCCCCGTTGCGTAACAATTTGTCACTTTACTGCCGCTTAAAAGCTGTCCTACCAGTCCGCCGACATATTCATCTGCCAAAACAGCAGTATTTGAATAGCAATTTTCTATTTTAGTGTCCCTTGCTATACCGACAATACCGCCTCCAATATCTTCACCGCTTACAAGTCCGTCTACTCCAAGCAATGTAATTTCTGCATTTGCGGTATATCCGAATAATCCGCTTACTTTTTGATTTTCGGTATTTAGTTTTACTTCATATCCATTACCGTTAAAATGACCCGAAAATGCTTTATCTTCCGCATTGCCTATTGAAATCCAATACTTTTCTGTTAAATCAATATTATTATTTAATTTAAAGTATGCGTCTTTATATGATTCACCTTTATTTACATTTTTCGCAAGTAATGCAAGTTCGGACGCTGTTTTTATAACATACGGATTTTCTTTACTTCCGTTTCCGATGTCAAATGTTTCAGCCACACTGTCTGACCATTTTCCTTGTGATGAATATGACGGTATTTTCTCTTCAATTTTAGGTGTTGAAGCAGGTGTTACTGACGGTGTAGGTTTTGTTGATGTGTCTATATCATCGGAACCGTTTACCTCCCATGCCAAAACAGGGAATTTATCCGATTTCACAAACGCACTACCTAAAGTTTCAGTCATATCTGCAAGCTGATTTTCCGTTTTCACTTCAAGTCCTGTACCCGAATTTTCCGCATACGGCATAGATGCGGTATCTTTAAGAAAATAGCAGTTTTTAACTGAATATCCGCTTACTGTATATCCAAGTATTCCGCCGTTGGTATTGTTTTGCGATGAAATTTTACCGCTGTTATATGAATTTGAAATATCACAGTTGTATGATTTACCCGAAATACCACCCGAATATGCTGACGCACTTACTTCACCGCTGTTATAACAACTGTCAAGAAGTATACTGCCCTCATAATTGTAACCGACAATACCGCCGGCATATCCGCCGGTTGCAGTTACAGTGGCTTTATTAGTACATTCTTTTACAGTTCCCGAACTGTAAGCGGCAATACCGCCAACTTCGTCCTTACCTGTAATAGTTCCCTTATTCTCACACTGAGCTATAACACAGCTTGTAACCGTTTTGTTAACCGCACCGTTATAACCTACTATACCGCCGACTCTGTTTTCGCCTTTTATTTCGGCATAGTTGATACAATGAGATACTAAACCATAGTTCACGGCACATATACCTGCCGCAATTCCATATGTATCATTCGTGTTTTCTATATTTCCGTATACATAAAGATTTTTTATTACCGCATTTTCTTCCGTAACTCCGAAAAGTGCCGAAAGATAGCTGCCCGAAGATATATTTATTTCCCTTATACTGCAATCTTGACCGTTAAAATTACCGTTAAAAGCATTGCCTTGATATTTATTTGATATGTATTTATCGGATACACCTATCGGCGTCCATTCCTTGCCTGATAGGTCTATATCATTTTTCAAGACAAAATACTTGTCTGACATATCATTGCCCTTTTCTACTTCATACGAAAGCAAAGCGAGTTCTCCTGCATTTGCAATAACATACGGATTATCTTTATCACCGTTACCGCTGTCAAATTCTTCTGCGCGATAATCTATCCAGTAATTTGACGTATCCGTTATAATCTGCTTTTCAATTCCGTTTACCGAAATTTTAAGCGTCTTTTCGGCATTTACTTTGTCAAATGTGATGTCTATGGCTGTTTTTTCGTCTGATATGTATTGAGATAACTGAACATTTTTAAGTTCGACTTCTTTATCATCAACAAATGATTTTATTTCAAAATCATTTAACGTAGGATTTGTTCCTACAAGTTTTTTGTTTAACAATACAGTTATCTTACCGTTTTCGATATTAATACTTTCAATATCAAATGTTTCGTCTTCCCCTGTCGGCGCATTGCTCCAATCAATAACAGGAAGATTATCACTGTCTGTAAATGCGTCTGACAAATCACTTGCTGAAACAGTGTCAACGGCATATACCGTACTTATATCACCCCCGTTTTCAAGTGCCACAAGTTTAGTGCTGTCACCTATGTTATACAAGTTATTTACTGTCGTATTTTTCATTGAACCGATTAGTTGATATTCCGTATGAGTATTCACCTCACCGCTGTTGTACGCATTTTCTATCGTACCGCCAAGCTTGTAGCCTACTAATCCGCCACTGTAATTGTAACCGATTACCTTACCGGTATTATATACGTTAGTTATGTCACACGCATAGTTGCAACCGATAATACCGCCGAAATAATTACCGTCTTCAGTACCTATTTGACCGTCATTATATGCTCTGTCAATCTTTCCGCATTCGCTTACACTTATATCCTTGCCAACAATTCCACCTACCGCAACTCCTCTTAAATAACTGTACATATCGTCATCTTTAAAAGGTGCAGATACATTTCCGTGGTTTGCGGCATATGTAATGTCGCCGTATGCAAGCTGACCGACAATTCCGCCTGCCTCTGCAAAGCTCTTGGAAGTAGCTGTAACCGTTCCGTTATTTGTAACATTTATAAGATTTCCGCTTACTCTGTTACTTCCCTTAAATTGAGCTCCAAGCTGACCTGTTATACCGCCCACATAAGCAAGACCTGTTATATCGGCGTTGTTTGTACAATTTATAATCAATCCGGCATTTATACCGGCGATTCCGCCGATATATTTTGCCGCATTAATGTATTCATTACCCTCAGCCTGTGCGTTTATTTGTCCGTTTACCGTAACATTTCTGACAGTTCCTTCTTTTCCTATAATTCCAAAAAGACCTTGACAATAAGTTTCGTAATGATTGTCGCCTTGCTTATTGTACTTTTTGGTTTCTATGAAAAGTCTGGAAATGCTGTGACCTTTTCCGTCAAATATACCGTTATATGCGGTGTCGTCATCTATACCGTAACCGTTATTATTGATATAATTATATCCGTTACCGATTGGTGTCCAATTTTTGTTTTCCAAGTCAATATCACTGTTTAATACTGCATTTGCTGTTCTGTCACCACCGTTTACTTTTTCGGCAAACCAAACCAACTCTTCCGCACTTTCAATCTGATAAGCACCGTTTATAAGTTTCGGTTCATCAATTGCAAATGCAGTGAAATTTACAGGTACAAAACTCGCAAGCATACATAAAGACAACAATATACTTGTAAATTTATTTTTTACGCTCATTTTTTTCTCCAATCTTTATACTATTTTATACTTAAATCAAGAGTATTTGAAATAGGTGCCAATGATGATATATTTCCGTTCCATGTTAAAATCTTGATTGTATATTCATCAGCTGAATCGGCAGATATTTCTTTAAATTCAACTTGATTTTCATTACCGGGCTTTAAAGAAATTTCTTTAGGTTGTATTCCTATCAATTTGCCGTTTGAATCATATACGGCAGCCATAACACTTACTTTCTTTTCTTCTGTAAGATTACTGTTAAGTTTTACCGTTAATGTACCTGTTAGTTTTCCGTTTTCAACTTCTAATGTGTTTTGTTCTGTTGCAGATTGTACAGGTAAAGGTGTTGAAGTTACTGTTGGTGTCACTGTTGGTGTTGCTGTTGGTGTTGCTGTTGGTGTCGCTGTTGGTGTTGCTGTTGGTGTTGCCGTCGGTGTCGCTGTTGGTGTTGCTGTTGGTGTTGCTGTTGGTGTTGTCGTCGGTGTCGCTGTTGGTGTTGCCGTCGGTGTCGCCGTCGGTGTCGCTGTCGGTGTCGCTGTTGGTGTTGCTGTTGGTGTTGTTTTCGGTTCTTCGCTCGGTACCAATGCGTTAATCAGATTATCTTCAAGTTCTGTTTGTATATTTTCATCAAAGAAATTCTCTAAAGCCGCTTGATATGCCGATTCTGCTTTTTTAGCGGTCTTTGGATCAGTTGCCAATGTTTCATAATAATCTGCTACCGCACCTACAAGCACGTCCTCAGCCGGTGATGTTAGATCTGAATTCCATCCGCCTTCATTAAAAACTAATCTTAAAACATCTCCTCTTACGAGGCTAGCCGACTCATAGGTGTATGAACTCAATCCGTTACCCATAGCATCATTATATAATGCTGACGGATAATCAAACGAAACTTCTTTGACGGAATTATCTATTTTAAAATCACTGAAAAATCCACTGCTGTTTGTATACTCCAATAGTGTAGTTGTAGGAGTCCAATCACTCATACACTCACCGTTATTCATATAATAATCAAGTACATATCCTATTGCGTCTGCTGCACTCTTAAATCCACTTTCAAAAGTTTTAAATTCTCCGCTGTAATCATAAAATCCGTTTGTATAAATCTTAATCGGGGTCATATATATCTCTTTTGTAGTGTCTTCAGCAAAGTGTTCAATATCAAAATAGAAATAATCTCCCTCTCCGTCTGTATCAGCCTGTACAACAAACGTTACAACACTGAATAACATCGCCACTGCTACAATTAAACTTAAAAATTTTTTCTTCATTAGTCTTTCACCTCATGTTTTATTTTTGACTTATTCTATAAGTCCGTATTTTATTTTAATTCTCTCAAGCTTTTCGAGCATAGGCTCTGCGGCCAAAAAGAGAAAAAACACTGTTGATACTGCGTGAATAAAATCAAACGGCATTCCCATTACGTATGATGACAGCACCATATTTATATTTATATTCGACTGCCACATTATAACAGACGCAGGATTCATTATTCCTCCGTATATAACAAATGTCGCTACAAAACCAAGCACATTCTGTTTTTGTCTTGCAGCCTTTTAAACATTATTCTAAGAAACCATAATTCGAATGAAAACATTTGCCATGTGTCCACGGTCCTGCCCGAAAAGAAATTGATACAAATGCCGTAATTGCTCCGACAAGAAATCCTGTTTCACCGCCGAATGCCACACCCGAAATTATCACTATTGCCGCAACAGGCTTGAACTGCGGCAGCATAAAAAACGCAGTACGTCCCGCTACGCCTATTGCACACAATGCACTTATTATAACCAATTCCCTTGCTTTAGGTTTGCGGTTTTCAAACGCAAATCCCAAAGGAATCATCGTTTCCAATATAATAAGCAAGCTTATAAAATAATATTTTTTATCGCCGAGATAATATATCCCGATAAAAATTGTAAGCGGAATAAGAAATAATATTAACAATGTTGCTATTTTTGTTCTTTTTGATATTTTTCTTTTGCTCTTTTTGTTCTGTATTAATTCTTTTCCGAGTTTTTTTCGCGGTATTAAATTAAACATTGCTGCGGCAATAAATAATATACTTATCGTTTGTGCAACATAGTTCTTCCAATTATCGTAACGTCCGCAAAACAGGCATTGTGTCATCACAAATAAAATTACAAATACTATCCCTAATACAACATTGTACATTGTTTTTTATACTCTTTTTGCCCTGCTTTATAACCGTTTTCTTTGGCAGTATATAATTCAGTTCATTCGTTTCAGTTAAATCTTCTGCTTCACCGTCCAAAGCTCTTATTACGTCTTTGTCTAATACAGCATTTTCGATTAGACCGTCAGCCATGCGTTTTGCCGAAGTGGTATAGAAATTATTTTCCGCAAAGAACTTCCTCGGAGGAGCTTCACTGACAATCTTACCGTCAAAAAACATCGCACATATATCGGCATATTCAGCACAAAATTCTATGTCATGTGTTACCATTAACACAGTCATACCGTTCTTTTGCAAACTTTTGAGTATCATTGCAAGTTTTCGTTTAAAGCAAGCGTCAAGTCCCTTTGTCGGTTCATCAAGCACCAACAAATCAGGTTTTCTCAAAAGCATTTTTGCAAGTGCCACTCTCTGCTGTTCACCACCTGACAAATCGTAAGGGTGATTTTCAAGTAAATTATCAAATTCACAAAGTTTTATTACATACTCAATCTCATTTTCCCTTTTTTCTTTTTCCACATCAAATACCGCGTCATACAATTCCTCAAGTACACTCTTTTTCAAAAATAAGCTCTGTGGATTTTGCGGCATCACCGCCACTTTGGTATCATCGTTTATAAACACCTTACCTCTATACGGCTTATTAATCTTTGAAATAACAGACAACGCAGTACTCTTTCCGACACCGTTACCGCCTACTATCGCATAAAATTCATTTTCGTGAACTTTAAATGACAAGCCTTTTAAAATATCATCCGAATTTTTCTCATATCTAAACCATACATCTTTTAATTCTAAAATCGGTTCGGTATTAATTCTGTTTTTTTCCGACTTGAATTCAAAATGCTCGTTAATCTGTTGTTTTTCCAACCATTTATGACCGTCACAAATTGTTATAGGGCAATTACCCGAATTATTTCCCAAGGAATAATATATTTTTGTCGGTGTGGGTAATGCTGCAAACATACTGTTTTGCTTTAATTCCTCACCTATTTTATACGGTGTGTTTTCAGCTGTAATCTTGCCGTCTTCCATAACCACAACCTTATCGGATAAAGGAAATACTTCGCTCAAATTGTGTTCACTCAATATTATCGTCACGCCAAGTTCTGTATTAATCCTCTCAAGCATTGTAAAAAAGTCATGTGCCGATATTGGGTCTAATTGACTTGACGGTTCGTCAAGCAACAACAATGTCGGATTCATTATCATAACCGACGCTAAATTGAGAATTTGTTTTTGTCCTCCCGACAGATTGGCTACATTTTCGTAAAACCAATTTTGTATTCCGAAAAATGACGCCATCTCCGCAGCTTTCGATCGAATTTCAGCTGAATTAATACCCAAACTTTCCAATCCGAATACAAGTTCGTGCCAAACCTTATCCGTAACAATTTGATTATCAGGATTTTGCATTACAAATCCGATATTTTCGGCTTGCTCCCTGTCCGACAAATCATATATACTCTTTCCGTCAAAGTATATTTCCCCACTTGTTTTACCGTGCGGTGTTAAAATCGGTTTTAAATGTCGTAGAAGTGTCGATTTTCCACATCCGGATTTACCGCAAATCGTCACAAATTCACCTTGATTTATCGTTAAATTTATATCGTTCAATGCCGTTTTTTCGCTATTGGGATATGAAAATATTAAATTTTTGATTTTAATTTTCTCCACTTTAATTCCTCCCATATCTCAATAATTATCGGCATTATACAAATCATAATATACGATATAAAAATGCTTGTGCTGTAAAACGACATATCCGTACCACGCATAGACGGAAAATATCTGTAATTAATTTTCCCAAGCAAAGCACCTATCAAAAAATATGTAATCGTAACCGCCAAATAAATTAAAGCAGTTACATCTCTTTTGTCAAATACATAATTTGAGTAAGCCGTTCTGCCTGTCAAACCGTAACCGCGACTTTTCATACTGTCGGAAGTATCTATTGCATTTTCCAAGCTCCATGTTATAACCGCCGACAAAATTCTTATGCTGTTTTTAACTCTTACAAATACAGACCCCTCTGACGTATCTCTCCCCATACTTTTCTGTGCATTTGAAACTTCTTGTACCTGTTCTTTAAATTTCGGAACAAATCTGAATGTCATAGACAATATCAGCGAAAGTGACGGAATTATTCGTCCAAAAAGATAAATAAACTTATCACTTGTCATAATTTTATTAAAACAAGAAAACCAACAAATGACCGTTGCAACCATACTTGCCGCGACAATTCCGTATAGTATGGATTCCAACGTCAACGGATTTCCGCTCGGTAAATATGCAATTACAGTTACACCCTCGTGATTGAACGCAGGATTTATCAGTGCTGAAATCAACATAAGCGGTAATAACATCTCAATAAATTTCAACGCTTTTTTACCGTTTAAAATTATCGAATACATCACACTGCACAAAAGCGATGTCACAAGGCATATAGGATGTACGAATATCATTGAAAACACAATTACGGCTGTAAAATATATAAAATTAATCAACGGATGATATTTTGCAAATTCATTCATTATCTGTCTTATCTCCTATTCTCCGCCTGTTGCGGAATATCCGCCGACATCTATTCCTAAGTTGCAAGTATATACCCATTCGACTTTATCGCCTTGTTTCAGCTGGTAACGCGAACAGCCGTAATTTGGGAACCAGTCATTTACTTTATACATCCACCCCGATAATTCACCGCAGTCAAACTCATACAAATTGCCTATTCCCTCGATATATGCACTGTTATACATAGGAGTATTTTCAAATTCCATATGTATTTTGCTGTTTTTCATTTCGCGTTGCAATAGGTCAAATACACTTTCGCCGTCATAAAATTCAACTGTCTGTTCTTTAAATATAACTCCGTCCGACGGCACTAATTCCCACTTTTCTTTATCAAGCCACGACATATTGTCGAGTATCGTATCACATCGTACCGCCAACGTGCACGTCAGTTCTTTGCTCTCTATTACTGCATCTTGCGGTTCGACAGGTACAGGTTTTCCCTCAGGTACAGGTTCTGTTTTATATTCGTCTGTCCCTGTTGTTTCGTCAATATTCATTCCGTTGTTTTCGGAATATTCCAAATCAGGAGTATATATTTCTTCGTATGGTTCCCCTGCAATCTCTTCGGCTAATTCTATTTTTTCCTCTGCCGTCATTGGTTTGTCGGCTGTAGGCTTGTTTTGAATTTTTTCTGTGTTTTCGGCTGTCGGAGATGATGTGGGTGAAATTGTTGGCTCTACAGTCGGTGTAGGACTTTCATCATTGTCATATACCTCATCAATTATAACCCTTTCCGTTACTTTCGGCGTCGGCTCAACATTCCAACCGCGCAGTGACGGTGCATCTCCGCCCCACCAAAACGCAAATACCAATACAGCAATAATTATACTTCCTATAATTATGTGTCTTTTATATTTTTTCATTCAATATCTCCTGAAAATTATTACTTTCTAAGCAAAATCAAATTCATCATTACAAACTGTAAACTGTTTTTTATCACATTAATTTCATTTTGTGATATATTTCTGACATCGCTCATATCATAAAGCGAATTATCGCCGTTCATAAATCGTTTTAGCGACACCAAGCTGTAAAAACATTGTTCTGTTGCCATTTGATTTGAACCGTCACCGTCGTATGTATGTTTAAAACCGTCGCCTATTGTATAGTACGACATTAAATTATCCGCTAAATTCTTGCCATTCTTTTCAAAGCGTTCATCAAAAGGCGATATTCCGAGTTCACAAAGTGCAACAATGACTTGTGCGCAACTTTCGGAATTTTCCGTACCCCAACTTGAATATCCTCCGTTTTCATTTTGACTTGCCGATAAAAAAGGAATTGCCTTGTTCACACAATTTGACACTTCGGAATTATCCGTATAATTTGAAAGTGCTTGCAGAGCCATTGCCGTAACATCTACATCACTCTCTCCACTGCCCAAAAGTGACCATCCACCGTCATCAAGCTGACTGTTTATAATCTTTTCAACATACATTTCTCTTGTTGCATGAATTTGTGCATCGGCATTGTACGGCATATCATACTGTCCGCAGT
>NZ_JBKVWU010000042.1:0-16661 GCF_046972485.1 Hominilimicola sp. | reverse complement strand
AATATTTAGCATATAAATATGTTGAAAAAAACGGTGTAAAATGATATAATTTAATATATTATAAAAAGAAACAGGGAGATAAATATGATAAAGGATATAGCGATTGGAAAAATGAAATCTGCGTCAAATTACGTTATTACATTTTTGAAATGGGCGTTGATTTCAATAATAATCGGAGTGGTTGGTGGATGCGTCGGCGCTTTGTTTCATATGAGTGTAAATTATGCGAATATTATTTTTACAATGCACGATTGGTTTGTACTGTTTCTTCCGATAGGCGGTATTATAATCGTGGCAATGTACAAAGCGTGTAAAATGCTTGAAAACAAGGGTACGGACAGTATTATTTCGTCAATAAGAAATGATGAAAAAGTACCTATTTCACTTGCACCGCTTATATTTGTAAGTACGGTTATAACTCATCTTTGCGGCGGCAGTGCCGGCAGAGAAGGTGCGGCGCTTCAGCTTGGCGGAAGTATAGGAAGCAATATCGGCAGACTTTTTAAGCTTGATGAAAAAGATATGCATATGGTTGTAATGTGCGGAATGAGTGCGGTGTTTTCGGCTCTGTTCGGTACACCTATAACGGCGGCTGTGTTTGCACTCGGTGTGACAAGCGTGGGAATTATGTATTATTCGGCACTTGTGCCGTGTCTTATGTCATCACTTGCGGCATTTTTGGTTACAAGATTTGCCGGACTTGAGCCGACTCAATTCGCAATAACCGTTATTCCGCAAACAGGCGTTATAACGATTTTACAGACAATACTTATTTCAGCATTGTGTGCGGAACTAAGCATAATATTCTGTGCGACAATGCACTATACGGCAAGATATTTAAAAATATGGTTTAAAAATCCATATATAAGAGTAGTTGTCGGTGCGTTGGCGATAATCGCACTTACATATTTAACAGGCTCACGAGATTATAACGGTTCGGGAATGGATATAATTGAACATGCCGTTGTCGGCGGTCACGCAAAAGGTTGGGCGTGGGTATTGAAAATTGTGTTCACTGCAATAACAATCGGTGCGGGATTTAAAGGCGGAGAGATTGTTCCGACATTCTTTATCGGTGCGACATTCGGTTGTGTTGTCGGTCATTTGTTCGGTTTAAATCCGGGATTTGCGGCGGCAATCGGAATGATTGCAATGTTCTGCGGTGTGCTTAACTGTCCGATTGCGTCGATAGTTTTAAGTATTGAATTGTTCGGCTCAAAAGGCTTTATACTTTTTGCTATTGCGGCAGGTGTGAGTTATATGTTATCGGGGTATTACGGACTATACAGCAGTCAGAAGATTATGTATTCGAAATTAAGAGCGGAATACATCAATAAAGATACAAAGTAAGACAACTGAAATTCCCCGCAGCACTACTTTTTTGCTTGAGGCAGTACCTGCGTACGGCATCGCAAGCTGCAAAGCAGCAATGTGAACAATTTTATGATATACAAAAAATAATATTTTCTAAAAATATCAGAGAAAGGAATTAACAAATGATATTAGGCTATTCAATTTATGAACTTTTATGGCTATTCTTCATTTACGCATTTTTCGGTTGGTGTATCGAAGTAGTATTTTGCGGACTTAATGAAGGTCATTTTATAAACCGCGGTTTCCTAAACGGACCTGTTTGTCCGATATACGGTGTCGGCGGTGTGATAGTTGTATTATGTCTTACGCCGATAAAAGACAATATATTTTTACTTTTTGTCGGCTCAGCGTTGCTTACGTCAATATTGGAACTGATTACAGGTTTTGCACTCGACAAAATATTTCACGCACGTTGGTGGGATTATACGGATATGCCGTTTAACATAGGCGGTTACATATGCCTTAAATTTTCGATATATTGGGGGTTTGTGTGTATCACACTTATGAAAGGTATTCACCCTGTTATACTCGGATTTGTAAGATTTATACCGCATATGTTGGGACTTGTTGTAGTTGTATTTTTTGCGGCAGTGTTTGTGGCTGATGTTATTATAACCGTTATAACCATTAATAATCTTACAAAACGTGTTAAACTTATGAATGATATTGCGAAGAAAATTCATAATGTTTCCGACGAAGTCGGCGAACATATTTATGACGGTGCCAACGATATTATGAAAAAGGGCATTGAGATATACAACAGTGAAAACGTACAGGAAATTCGTGAGAATTTGGACGATATGAAAGAGAAGTACGAGCATAAGAAAGAAGAAATCAAGTTAAAGCATAAGGACGATTTGGACGAACTTAAAGCGAAGTACGATAATCTTGTTAAAGAAACGCATATATTCCAAAAACGTATTATTAAAGCATTCCCGAATTTGACATCAAGACGATACGAAGAACAGCTTGCAAAACTTAAAGAAAAAACGTGGAAATTTAAAAAGAAAAATAAAAAATAATCAAAAAATCCGATGGTTTCATACCATCGGATTTTCGTTTTTAATTGTTGTCACTGTAAAGGTAAACCCATAAAACGGTAAGCAAGGCTATTGCGATACCGCCGCCCAAGCATACTGCCGGCAGACGGGTTGAACTCTTTAATGATTTCTCAATATGAATAGCCGGTGCTTTTGTAGGCTCTGAAAGACCGTCGCTGTCATCATACTTTGATGTTTTTGAAAGCTTCAGAGTACCTTTTGATTTTTTATAAAGTAAAGTGTTTCTGTCGTAATCGGCTTTTATCTGTTTAAGTTCTCTGTCCGAAAGAGGTATACAGTCCGTTCTGACCTTCAAAATCTGATAACCGTTATCAGCCATATCACTTCTGCGCAAAAGTGCATAGTTGTAATATGAACGGTCGGTAGAGAAACGAACGTAATAAATCTCGTCACCAAGATTATATGCCTCTGAAATCAGATAAAATCTGTCACCGTTCGGTTCGACGTTAAGTGCGTTTTGGTATTCGTCCATAGTCGTGTAGTTTGCAATATCAAAATCGGTATAGCTTACTACATTTTTAAGAACTTCCTCAATCTGATGTTCGTCCTCATCACTCAAACGTTCCGCAATATCCTCATATGTAACACTGTCGGCGGCGGAGTTTTTCAATTTGTCGAAAAAGTCGCCGATATTTTTGTTATATTGGGAAACGTCTATATTTGGGTGGAAATATTCCGAACTGAAGTCCATAACACCTGTTTCCGAAAGCACCTGCGGTGCGTTTACATATTCAAACGCATCACCGTCGATAACGGTGTAATAATCCGCGTGAACAAGTTCGTCACCTTCAAACACCTTGTATGTTATATAACGTTTTTCAGCGCTTGAACCGAGAGAAAATACACCCGATTGACCAAGCGGTATTTGATTGTAATTAACGTCTAAAATAGCGATACGTTCCGCATTTTCCGTTTCTTCGTCATATTTCCAAACGTGACATGAAGCGGTAGTGTATCCGCTGTCCGCAAGGAAAATAACAAGATACGGATTTTCATTTGCGTCAAAATTTACTATATCACTGTACACAACGCCGTTAGGTATATTGTCCTCCGAAATTGAAAGAGAATCACCTGCGTTTTCGGTGTGCATTGAACTGTAAGTGTACAAATAGTTATTAAGTACATAAGCATATACCGCCGCCATCTTGCCGACAGGCTCATCAGCAACAACAGTGCTGAACGTAAGACAGGACATTAAAATTACAATCGAACAGAAAACAGATAACAAGCTGAATATTCTGTTTTTCAACATCACACCCCCCTATGTTTACATAATTCTTAATATTATACATTATACAAGTAAATCTGTGACAATTCAACTTGATTTTTGTTAAGAGCATATTACAATAATGTGGCATTTTACCCTTTACAAATTTCAAAATGTGTATTATAATTAATTAGATAGTAGCAAAAAATAGGGTAAAAAAACGATAAAGTGCCTTATTTTTTATTTGGAAGGAAGGATACGAAATGATAAAAGCGGCAGTTCTCGGAGCAACGGGATATGCAGGTATTGAGCTTGTAAGATTATTAACATCACATCCGGAGGTAAGTATTGAAATACTCGGTTCGCACAGTTTTGCGGGACAGAAGATAAGTGATGTTTATAAGAACTTCAATCATGTACTTGAAAAGGAATGTGAAGAACTTGACCTTGATAAGGTCGGTGCTTGTGATGTGGCATTTACCGCACTTCCGCACGGTGCGTCAAAATCGGTAATTCCGTCATTACTTGAAAAAGGTCTTAAAGTTATCGACCTTAGCGGTGATTACAGATATGATGACGTGGCTGTGTATGAAAAGTGGTACGGTGAAAAACATTCATCACCCGAACTTTTAAAGGAGTCTGTTTACGGACTTCCCGAACTTCACAGAGATAAGATTAAGAATGCAAGACTTATCGGTAACCCCGGCTGTTACACAACTTGTTCAATACTCGGAACAGTTCCGCTTTTGGCAAATAAAATTGCTGAAACAAAGAATATTATTGTTGACGCAAAATCCGGTGTTACAGGTGCAGGACGCGGTCTTAAACTTCAAAACAGTTTCTGCGAATGTACTGAAAATATGAAAGCGTATAAGGTAGCAACTCACCGTCATACTTCTGAAATCGAGCAGGAGCTTAGCAATGTTGCAGGTGAAGAAATAATGATTTCGTTTACGCCACACCTTATTCCGCAAAAACGCGGAATACTTTCGACAATCTATGTAAATCTAAACAGAAAGTCAAGTGCGGAAGAACTTACGGAAATGTACAAGGAATTTTATAAGGACGAATTTTTTGTAAGAGTTAAGGAAGTGGGCGACTTGCCTGAAACAAAACACGTTGCAGGTTCAAACTTCGTTGATATAGGCGTGTGCTATGATGAAAGACTTCAAAGAGCCGTAGTCGTATCGTCACTTGACAATATTGTAAAGGGTGCTGCGGGACAAGCTGTTCAGAATATGAACTTGTTATTCGGCTTGGACGAAAAGACAGCCCTTACAAATCCGGGATTTTATTTATAATAGAGGGTGGAAGTAATGCAAGAACTTATAAAAAAAGCGGGAATACTTATAGAGGCACTTCCGTATATACAGAAATTTTCCGGCAAAACCGTCGTTATCAAATACGGCGGCAATGCTATGATAAACGAAGAATTAAAGAACTCCGTGATGGAGGATATTACTCTTTTGAAGTTTATCGGACTTAATCCGATTGTCGTACACGGCGGAGGCCCCGATATTTCAAAGGCTCTTAACGAACGCGGTGTAAAGAGTAAATTCGTAAACGGTTTGCGTGTGACGGACGATATCACAATGCAGACTGCTCAACAGGTACTTATAGGCAAAACAAATAAAGAAATTGTCGCACTTCTTAATACAAACGGCGGTCGTGCAGTCGGTATCAGTGGTATTGACGGCAGTTTTATCGAGTGTAAAAAGCAGTATACGGAAGTAGACGGCGAAAAGGTTGATATAGGCTATGTCGGCGATATTGTTCACGTTAAGCATTGTTTGATTGACTTATTGTCATCAGATCAATATATCCCTGTTATCGCTCCTATCGGTACCGATGAGGACGGCAACAGCTATAACATCAATGCAGATACGGTTGCGGCGGCAGTTGCGGCGTCTGTTGAGGCGGAAAAACTTATTTTGCTTACTGATGTTGAGGGTATTAAGGATAAAGACGGTAATGTTATTGCCGAAATACATAAAAATGAAATATACGAAATGATACATGACGGCAGCATCAGCGGCGGTATGATACCAAAGGTACTTGGCTGTCTTGAATCAATCGACGGCGGTGTTACGGGTGCGCATATCATTGACGGACGTATACCGCATTGCCTGTTACTTGAAATCTTTACAAAGACAGGTATCGGCACGCTTATTAAGAGTGATAAATATTAATAAAGAGAGGAATTTATATAATGAGAATGTCTAACTTGCTTATGCCGACGCTTAGAGAAGTACCGGCAGAGGCGGAAATAACAAGTCATAAATTAATGTTGAGAGCAGGTCTTATCAGAAAACTTGCGGCAGGTATATACTCATATCTTCCGCTTGGACTTCGCACTTTGCAAAAGGTTGAACAGATTGTCCGTGAAGAAATGGACAACGCAGGCGCACAGGAACTTTTGATGTCGGCACTTTTGCCTGCTGAGGCTTATCAGGCGTCGGGCAGATGGGAAGTGTTCGGACCGAGTATGTTCAAAATGAAAGACAGAAACGACCGTGATTTCTGTCTTGGTCCTACACACGAGGAACTTTTCACTCAAACTGTAATTGACAGTGTTCGTTCATATAAAGAATATCCAATGACTTTATATCAAATTCAGCATAAGTATCGTGACGAGGGACGTCCGAGATTCGGCATTATAAGAAGCCGTGAATTTATAATGAAGGACGCGTACAGCTTTGACCTTACGGAAGAAGGACTTGATAAGTCATATCAAAAAATGTATGACGCATATTGCAGAATATTCAACCGTCTTGGACTTGATTTCACTATCGTTGACGCTGACAGCGGCGCTATGGGCGGCAGCGGAAGTCAGGAATTTATGGTTAAGTCGCCAATAGGCGAGGACGGTATTGCTTATTGTGATGACTGCGGATATGCGGCTAACTATGAAAAAGCTGAATGTATTCCTCAAGAAAAGCCGTCACCGTATGGTGATTTGGATATGGAAAAAATCCATACTCCGAATGCTCATACAATCGAGGAACTTGTAAGTTTCTTAAATGCAGAGGCTTATAACTTTGCAAAGACTATAATATATAAGGCTGACGATAAGTATATTGCCGCAATGGTAAGAGGTGACAGGGAAGTCAACGAAGTTAAACTTAAAAATCTTGTCGGCTGTGTGGACGATTTGGAACTTGCCGAGCCGTTTATGGTAAGACAGATTACAAATGCAGAAGTTGGTTTTGCAGGCCCTGTGGGACTTGATATTCCTGTATACGTTGATAAAGAAGTTGCGATGATGAAGAACTTTATTGTTGGTGCAAATGAAACAGATATGCACTATAAGAACGTAAATATCAATAAGGACTTCACACCGACAGAAGTTGCTGATATTCGTACAATCGAAACAGGCGACGTTTGCCCTAAGTGCGGCAAGCCTATAAAGACTGCTCAAGGTATCGAAGTAGGACATATATTCAAGCTTGGTACAAAGTATTCTGACGCACTTGGACTAAAGAGCCTTGACGAAACAGGAAAGAGCAAGACTGTTATTATGGGTTGCTACGGTATAGGTGTTACACGTTGTCTTGCAGCGGCTATCGAGCAAAACAATGACGAAAACGGTATTATCTGGCCTGTATCAATCGCACCGTATCACGCAATCGTTATCCCTGTAAATTCTAAGAATGAAGAACAGAGTGAAATTGCCGAAAAAGTATATAATGACCTAAAGGCAAAGGGAATAGAAGTATTGCTTGACGACAGAAACGAAAGAGCCGGCGTTAAGTTCAAAGACGCTGACCTTATCGGTATTCCTGTAAGAATTGTCGTAGGTAAAAAATGCGGCGAGGGCGTTGTTGAATATAAGGAAAGAACAGCAGAAAATGCTGTTGAAAAGAATATTGATGATGCAGTTAATGATGTTGTTGAATTTATAAACAATAACAGATAATTCAAAAGGAGTGGCTAAGCCACTCCTTTATTTATGATAACTTTCATTATTATTAATTTTAAATGCACGGTAAATTTGTTCAAGAAGAACGACACGCATAAGCTGGTGGGGAAGTGTCATTTTACCGAAACTCAATCTTAATGCCGACTTTGATTTTACGGTATCGGAAAGACCGAGTGAGCCGCCGATTATGAATGTAATATGACTTGAAGTCATTGAAATATCGGCGATTTTTTTCGCTAATTCTTCGGAAGAATGTTCCTTACCCTCAATACAAAGTGTAACGACAAACGAATTTTGCGGAAGTTTTGCAAGGATTTTATTTCCTTCTTTTTCTTTTATTTGCTCCATTTCCTTTTCGGACGCATTATCGGGTATCTTTTCATCGGCTACTTCGATTATATTTAATTTCGCGAACCTTGAAAGTCGCTTTGAATATTCGTCAATAGCGGCAGTGAAATATTTTTCTTTAATTTTGCCTACGGAAATAACAGTTATATTCATATTTTCCTCCGTTTAAAATAAAGTGGGCTTATATCTGTCGGCAACCTGCAAAGTCATATCTTTGCCGACATCAACCCCCGACTGTGAAAGTAAATTGTATGTTTCGAGCATAGCTATTTCCGGACGGTTGTTTTCTTTGCTTAAATGACCGAGCATAATGTGTTCGGTGCCGTTCTGTACAAGGTGCAGAGCGACTTTTGAGGCGGTTTCGTTTGACAAGTGACCGTATTCACCCAATATTCTGCGTTTCAGCGGATACGGATATGTACCGCATTTCAGCATTTCAACATCGTGATTTGATTCAAGCAATATTTTTTTACTGCCTGTTATCTTTTCTAAAATACTTTTTGTTATTTTACCTATATCTGTTGCAAGTGAATATTTTTCATCGCCAATCATAAAATTAAAACCGACAGGTTGTGCGGCGTCATGCGGAATTGCAAAAGGACGTATTCCGATATTGCCTATTTCAAAATCTGTATCTTCGGTGATTATTTTAATATTTTCATCGGCGATATTGCCTATATCCATACTTGTATGAGTCCCTTGTGTGGTGTAAATAGGAATATTGTAGCGTCTTGAAATAACCCCTGCACCTTTTGTATGGTCAACGTGTTCGTGCGTTATTAGGAGTGCGTCAATGCTTTCGGGCATTACGTCAATAGCGTGAAGCGATTCTTTTAATTTTGCACCCGACATACCGCAATCTATAAGTAAATTTGTTTTGCCGTCCGAAACGAATGTCGCATTACCGGACGAACCGCTTATAAGTGAAACAAAAGTAGCCATTTTAACCTTCCTAAAATTAATTAAGCCTGCCGACAAAAGTCAAGCAGGCTTGTATTTTTGAATTAATCCAATAAATCGTCAACGACTTGTACTCTTTCAATACTGCCGCCGAGGTTAACGAACTTTTCTTCAAAGTTTTCGTAACCTCTGTCAATATGATAGATGTCGGTGATTTCGGTAGTACCCTCAGCCATAAGACCGGCAATAATCATTGCCGCACCTGCACGAAGGTCTGTTGCCTTAACGTGTGCACCGATAAGTGAATTAACACCGTCAATAATCGCAAGTTTGCCCTCAACTCGAATATCAGCACCCATACGCTTTAATTCGTTTACATATCTGAAACGATTGTCCCAAACACCTTCACGCGCCATACTTGTACCCTCGATTGTTGTAAGGAACGTTACAAGCTGAGGCTGCATATCGGTAGGAAATCCGGGATAAGGCATAGCGATAAAATTAATGTGTTTAAACTTTGTATCGTCATTAACCCAAACTCTTACGCTGTCTTCACCCTCTGAAATATTAACGCCTGCCTCGATAAGTTTTGCACTTATGATTTCAAGGTGACGCGGAATTACATTTTTAAGAACAACATCGCCTCTTGTAGCGGCTGCCGCTATCATAAATGTACCTGCTTCAATTTGGTCGGGGATAATTGTGTATGTTCCGCCGTGCAAATCTTTTGTACCTTTAATTTTAATTGTATCAGTTCCCGCACCTCTTATGTTTGCACCCATATTGTTAAGAAAATTCGCAAGATCAACAATATGCGGTTCTTTTGCTGCATTTTCGATAACGGTAACACCGTTTGCGGTTGTCGCCGCAAGCATAGCGTTGATTGTCGCTCCGACGGTTATAACGTCAAAGAAAATATTTCCGCCCGAAAGATTTTCGGCAGAACCTTCGATAATACCTTTTGATGTATCAATGTCAGCACCGAGCGTTTTAAATGCTTTTATATGTTGGTCGATAGGACGTGTACCAAAGTCACATCCTCCCGGCGGATCAACAATAAAATTAGAAAAACGACCCAAAAGTGCACCCATAAGATAGCTTGAACCACGCATTTTGCGGGTAAGCTCACCCAACGGACGATATGAATCAACATTTGTACAATCTATATCAACAGTATTTTTATCTATATATTTAACATCAGCATTAAGCTGTTCAAGTATTCGTAAAAATAATTTTACGTCTTTTATATCAGGCAGATTTTCAATTCTGCAATTACCTTTAACCAAAAGGCAAGCCGGCAATATTGCGACTGCGGCATTCTTTGCACCGCTTATAGTAACTTCGCCTCTAAGCTTGTTACCACCCTTGACTAAGAGTTTCTCCAATCCGATACACCCCTTCAAAATCTATTCTAAACTATTATAACAGAAAAACCAATAAAAAGCAATTTAATTTATAAAAAAAATGACTTATTTTTTGAAAATAAATTGCGGTATGTAATGAATAAAAGTAAGAAAAAAACAGCTTGCCTAAAAAATAGCAAGCTGTCTCTATCTAAAAAAGTAATCAAACAGCACGTTCTACCTTTCCGCTGCGTAGGCAACGAGTACAAACATGCATTGACTTAACTGAGCCGTTAACAACTGCTCTAACCTTTCTTACGTTTGGCTTCCAAGTTCTGTTAGATCTTCTGTGAGAGTGGCTGACCTTAATACCGAAAGCAACGCCTTTTCCGCAAACATCACATTTTGCCATTTCATTACACCTCCTGACACGTTTGTTAAAACATCAAGAAATATTTTAACACAAAATTTTTAATAATGCAAGACTTTTATTACTTTTTTATTAAATTTTTTTAAAATTATGCTTTTGCACATATTATGACCGTAAATACAGCTAAAAACTTATGTATTTTTTATTGAAAAATGTATCGGTATGGGTTATAATAATAAAATAGGATATTTATAAAAATGTCATGAAAGGCGGACGTTCCAAATGATGAATGTTGATGAATATAAGCTCCCGCTAAAAAAGGTTATTGAGGAGTTTGAACTTGAAAAGATTTACGAAACTGATGATCTTGATTCTGTAATGATAACAAATACAGACGTAAACCGACCGGGACTTCAAATGGTGGGATTTTTCGATTATTTTGACAATAGTCGTATTCAGATTATGGGAAAGGTTGAATTTACTTACCTTGAACAGTTCCATGCCGACGAGAGAGCGGAGAAGATTGAAAAACTTATGTCACAGCATATTCCTGCACTTATCGTCACAAGAGGACTTCAGATTTTCCCTGAAATGATTGAATTGGCTGAAAAGTATAATGTTCCGCTTTTGAGAAGTGAGAGCGGTACTTCGGCATTTATGAGTGCGCTTATTGCGTATCTTAATGTACAGCTTGCGCCAAGACGTACACGTCACGGTGTGCTTGTCGAAGTATACGGCGAGGGTATTCTTATTTTGGGTGAGAGCGGCGTCGGAAAGAGTGAAACGGCTATCGAGCTTGTTAAGAGAGGTCACAGACTTGTTGCCGATGACGCGGTTGAAATTAAGAGAGTTTCGGACAAGACGCTTGTCGGCTCGTCACCTGAAATTATACGTCACTTCGTTGAACTGCGCGGTATCGGTATTATTGACGTAAAGGAAATATTCGGTATAGGTGCGGTTAAAGACACTGAAAATATTGATATGATTATTCATCTTGAGCCTTGGGAAGAGGGCAAGCAATATGACAGACTCGGTATGGTGGATGAGTATACAAATATAATGGGTATAAACGTACCGTCACTTACGATACCTGTAAAACTTGGCAGAAACCTTGCGGTAATTGTCGAAGTTGCGTCAATGAATAACAGACAGAAACGTATGGGATATAATGCGGCTGTTGAGCTTAACAACAGACTTATGAGCCAGATGGAAAGTCAGCTTGGTAATTTGTAAAGAGCCTGTCGACAAATGTCGATAGCTCCAAACTATTGTAATTTTTAGATAAGGAAGATATAACGTGAAGATATTATTGGACACACATACACATACATTGGCAAGTACACACGCGTATTCAACGGTTCTTGAAATGGCAAAATATGCGTCGGAGGCAGGAATGGAGGCTATTGCGATAACAGACCACGCACCTGCTATTCCCGACGGTGCACACCCTTGGCATTTTCAGAATTTGAAGGCCATTCCGCGTGAAATATACGGTGTAAAGATATTATACGGTGCGGAAGTGAATATACTTGACTTGGAGGGTAATATAGACCTTGCCGATGAGGTACTTGAAAAACTTGACGTTGTAAATGCAAGTATACACGCACCTTGCTACAAGGACGGTGACGCGACAGACCATACGAGCGCATATTTGGCGATAGTCAACAACCCTCTTGTGGATGTTATATGTCACAGCGGTTCACCGGCATTTGCGTATGATTATGAAAAAATCATAGACCTTGCAAAGAAAAATCATAAGCTAATAGAAATAAACAATCATTCGTTTGACGTCAGAAAAGCAAGTATTCCGAATTGCAGAAAAATTGCGGAAATATGCAAAGAAAAAGAAGTCGGAATAGTTGTAAGTTCTGACGCACACATTACGTTTGATTTGGGTAATTACAATAATGCGCTTGGTATGCTCAGTGAAATTTCATTCCCCGAAAAATTGGTTATAAACAGAGATTTAAAATCATTTGAAGCATATATGAAAGAAAAGGGAAAAGAGCTGTTTAAGTGGCATATGTAATTACGGAAAGGCGGAATATATGTTAGACAGAGAAAGACTTTCGGCTATTACTGACAATGTTGTTTACGATGAACCTATGAGTAAGCATACAACATTCAGAATAGGCGGCACGGCAGACGCGTTTGTATCGCCTGAAAACGCACTTGAAATCGAAAAAATTATTCATTTTTGCAAAGATACCGATACACCGTATATGCTTATGGGCAACGGATCAAATATGCTTGTCGGTGACGGCGGTATAAGAGGCGTTGTCATACACATCGGAAACGGTATGTCAAAGTGCAGAATTGAGGGTGAAGAAGTATATGCCGACGCAGGAATACTGATGTCAACGCTTTCAAAGAAAATCCTTGAGGCTAATCTTACCGGTTTTGAATTTGCCGGCGGAATACCGGGTACACTCGGCGGCGGTATATATATGAATGCAGGAGCTTACGGCGGTGAGCTTAAGGATATAATTGAAAACGTAACATTTATATGTCCTGACGGACTTATAAAAACCGAAACGGCAGATAAGCTTGATTTCGGTTATCGTCACAGTATGTTTGAAAACGGCGGTTATACCATTCTATCTTGTAAATTAAAACTTAAAAAAGGCAATTATGACGAAATTAAGGCATTGATGGCTGATTACAATAAAAGACGAAGTGATAAACAGCCTTTGTCACAGCCGTCGGCGGGAAGTACATTTAAACGTCCGGAGGGCTATTTTGCAGGTAAGCTGATACAGGATGCGGGACTTATGGGATATTCCGTAGGCGGTGCAATGGTCAGCGACAAACACGCAGGCTTTGTTGTGAACAAAGGCGGTGCAACGGCTAAGGATGTTTTGGATTTAATTAAGTATGTACAAGATACCGTGGAAGAAAAATTCGGAGTGAAATTAGAGCCTGAAGTAAGGCTTATAGGGGAACAGTAAGGAGAAGAAATCGGATGCAATATACAATAGTAACAGGAATGTCGGGCAGCGGAAAAACTAAAGTAATAAGATATTTGGAGGATATGGGATATTTTTGTATAGATAATATGCCTCCTATGCTTATACCGAAGTTTTCGGAAATGCTGACTTCGGTAAACGGTAAATTTAATAATGTTGCATTCGTTGTCGATACCCGTGTCGGCGATATGATAAATGAACTTTTGGCACAGATTGATGATTTAAAGCAAAAGGGATACGATTGCAAACTTTTGTACATCAATGCGGATGATGAAACACTTGTAAAGAGATATAAAGAAACACGACGTATGCACCCTATTGAAAATACAAACGGGCTTTTAGCATCAATAAGACAGGAAAGAAAAATGCTTTCCGCTCTTTACGAGGCTTCGGACTATGTTATAGATACGTCACATCTTACGGCGCAGGGACTTTTGCAGGAATTAAAAGAAATTTATGCGTCAGGCGATACAAAGCAAGGACTTGAAATTAATGTAATGGCATTCGGTTTTAAATACGGTATGCCGCTTGACGCCGACCTTGTGTTTGACGTAAGATGTTTTCCGAATCCGTTCTATATTGATGAATTAAAGCATAAAACAGGTAATGATAAGGAAGTTCAGGACTATGTTATGAGCTTTCCGAAATCGGTTACTTTTATGGAAAAGCTCGAAGATTTTATGGAATTTATGATACCTCTTTACATTGAGGAGGGAAAAATTTCTCTTACAATCGCAATCGGTTGTACAGGCGGTAAACACAGAAGTGTTACTATGACAAATAAACTTGCGGATTATTTAAAATCATGTGACTATACGGTTAATGTATCGTATCGTGATATGGGCAGGGAATAGTTTAAAAGGCGAATATTTCGCCGACGTTAGCTTTGTGAAAGGAGTTAATGGCAGATGATTTCAGATACAAAGGTTGTGGCGATAGGCGGAGGAACAGGTCTTTCGACTATGCTCAAGGGTCTAAAGCTACATACTCATAATATAACAGCGGTTGTAACGGTTGCCGATGACGGCGGTTCATCGGGAATACTTAGAAGTGACCTCGGTATGCTTGCACCCGGTGACGTGAGAAACTGCGTAAGTGCGTTGGCAGAGGTTGATCCCGTAATGGGAGAACTTTTGAATTTCAGATTTAAAGACGGAAGTTTAAAAGGTCACAGTCTTGGCAATCTTTTTTTGGCGGCACTTAATGAAACCTCGTCAAGCTTTGATGAGGCGGTAAAAAAATTCAGCCACCTTACAGGTGTGGTAGGAACGGTGTATCCCGTTACGAATGAGTCTGTAACGCTAAGAGCATTGCTTGAGGACGGCAGACTGATTGAGGGTGAGTCGCATATCGGCGTACACCATGACGGTCCTAAAAACGGTATAGTTAAATTAATGGTTAATCCCGAAAAACCAAAGGCTGTTGACGGAGTTATAAAGGCTCTTGAAAAAGCCGATATAATTGTTTTAGGACCGGGAAGTCTTTACACGAGTATTATACCTAATTTGCTTGTGGACGGTGTTGTTGACGCAATCAAAAAGAGTAATGCCGTAAAAATTTATGTGTGCAACATAATGAGCCAGGCAGGCGAAACGGAAAATTATACGGTGTCCGATCACCTTGCGGCGATTGAACGTCATTCGTATGAGGGTATTGCGGATATAGTTATTGCGAATAACGCAATAATTCCCGAAAGTCTTAGGATTAAGTACGCGTCCGAACATGCGCGTGAAGTTATGATTGACTCAATAAACGTTCTCAAAAGAGCGAAACTTGTACAAGGTAATCTTTTGCTTGTACGAAACGATAAAATCCGTCACAATTTCAGCCGTTTGGCAAGAACTATTATGAGATTGGGCAGTGACGTAAATTATTTTGAAAATAAATAAGATAAAGATATGAGAGGATTATTTTAATGTCTTTTTCATCACAGATAAAAGAAAAGCTGTGTAAGAGTGAATACGGTTGTATGAACTGTGCTGCATATGAATTGTCCGGAGCATTGATGTTCGGAGGAAATATAGGCAGTGACAGCATTAAGTTTGCAACAGAAAACGAAAACATTGCAAAGAGAATAACAGCGGATATAAATACGGCTTACGGAATACAGGTGGAAACACAGGTTATTTCAAAAGTACAGCGTATTATTATAGATAATATATATCAGGTTGAAAATATCACAGGCGGTATATCGCAATCGGACGATATACCGTTTTCGTGTTGCAGAGCATCGTTTGTGCGTGGTGCGTTTTTGGGCGGTGGCTCTGTTACAGACCCTCAAAAAGGGTATCATATGGAATTTAATACGAAAAGCGATGAGCAGGCACTTCGTTTGCAGAAATTGCTTAAAAATGAGGGTTTTAATTCAAAAATAACATACCGTAAAGGGTATAATGTTGTTTATATCAAGGGCAGCGAAGAAATTGCGGATATACTCGGATATATGGGCGCGGCACAAGGGGCGTTTGAACTGTTTTCGGTACAGATTGAAAAAGAAATGCGTAACGAAGTCAACAGACGTGTAAATTGTGAAAATGCCAACACGAACAAAGCTGCGAAGGCGTCATCAAAGCATTTGTTTGCGATAAAAAAAATCAAGGACGCAAAACAATGGGACAAACTGCCCGATGTATTAAAGGAAATAGCGATTTTACGCGAAGAATATCCCGAGGACAGTTTGAAAGAATTGGGTGAAAAAACAAATCCGCCGATTGGCAAATCGGGTGTAAATCACAGACTGAGCAGATTGGTTGAGTTAGCGGAAACGATATAAAGGAGGTTTGGGGCATATGCAGTTTTGCCATCTTCATACACATACCGAATACAGTCTTTTGGACGGTGAGGCAAGTATAAAAAAACTTGTTGCAAGAGTTAAAGAACTTGGCATGGATTCGTGTGCCATTACAGACCACGGCTCAATGTACGGCGTGGTTGACTTTTATCGTGAAGCAAAATCACAGGGAATACACCCCGTTATAGGCTGTGAGGTGTATATGGCACCGAGAAGTCGTTTTGATAAGGTACATGATATTGATAATAAAACAAGTCACCTTATTTTGCTTGCCGAAAATCAAAAGGGTTATAAAAATCTTATAAAACTTGTTTCGGCGGGATATATTGACGGATTTTATTATAAGCCGAGAATTGATTTTGAAATGCTTAAAGAGCATAGC